>CAZMDY010000001.1:0-43878 GCA_964565295.1 uncultured Aequorivita sp.
AGTGATGCTTTATGAAGCCAATGAGAATTACAGCGATTCTTTGATCTATTCCAAAAAACCAACGTATGTAACGGTTACAAAAGACAGTACGGGATACTTTGAACTTACAAACCTAAAAGAAGGAAAATATGTGCTTTTGGCACTGAACGAAAAAAGCAGCGATTACACCTTTCAACCCAGACATGATAAAATCGGATTCGTTGAGGCAGTGGTTTCTGTGCCAACCGATTCCGTATTTACCCTGACTCTTTTCAAAGAAACCTTGCCGTATAAACTATCCAGACCATCCCAAGTGGGCAAAAACCATATCATTTTTGGCTACGAAGGCGATGCCGATGAACTTCAGATTGAAACGCTCACTTCGGTGCCCGCGGATTTTGTTTCCACAGTGATTAAGGACGAAACAAAAGATAGCTTACACTACTGGTTTAAACCATCGATTGATATGGATTCCCTTGTCTTTAAGGTTTCAAACAAAGAATTGGTCGATACAGCGGTGGTCCGCATGCGCGAACTTTTCCGTGATTCCCTGACCGTTTCTGCCATTCAAACTGGCACATTGAAAAACAAAGACACTTTCAAACTGAGGGCCACCACTCCTTTGGTTTCTTTTGATGCCTCAAAATTCCAAATTATGGCGAAAGATTCCACCATAATAGAACCTACAATAAAATTGAATCCAAAATACAATTGGGCCGAGGTTTATTTCCATAGAGAAGAAGATCAATCGTATTCAATCAATTTGTTTCCGCAGGCATTGACCGACTTTTTTGAAACCACGAACGACACGCTTCGATTCAACATTAACACCCAGAATTCAGCAGTCTATGGAACACTCCATCTCAGGTTGGAAAATGCATATCTTTTCCCTGTTATTGTGCAGTTGGTCAATGGAAAATATGAGGTGGTTGAAGAAGCGTATATTCGCGAAGCCCAGAACGCGAATTCGGATACAGTCCAAACATTTTTTGACGAGATTACCCCGGGCAAGTACTTTCTACGAGTAATTTTTGATAAAAACGGAAACGGAAAATGGGATACCGGAATTTATCTTGATCGCAGAGATCCAGAACGAATTCTCTATTACCCCTCACCTATTGATGTACGTGCAAATTGGAGCTTAAACGAAACGTTTATTTTAAATTAGACCAAGGATCAACCTCAGCAATTTACAGAATACGGAAAGTATCCCGATCCATTAAAAACTGGTATTGCTTCCGGTTTTTTTGGATATGTTCTTTTTCCAGAACGACTGTTTCTGTGAATTCACCAAAACCCGAAGACGAAACCTTCCCTCCCAAAACATCGTAAACTGCAGAATGCCCAATATATTCATAGTCATTCCCATCAACGCCAACACGGTTTACCCCGACACAATAAGCCATGTTTTCTATTGCACGAGCTCGTAGCAAGGTTTCCCACGCGACCGTGCGTGTTTTGGGCCAATTGGCAACATACACCAAAACATCATAATCATCAGTGTTGCGAGACCAAACAGGAAAACGCAGATCATAGCAAATTAAAGGACAAATTCTCCATCCCATATAATCCACTAGGTGCCTTTCCGATCCTTCAGTATATATCTCGTTTTCCTTAGCGTAGGTAAAAGTGTGTTTTTTGTCATATTTTTTGAAACTTCCGTCTGGATAAACAAAAAATAAGCGATTGAAGAATTTATTGTTTTCCTGGACAATAAAACTTCCTACCATTGCTACATTCTTTTTTTGAGCGTGGGAAACCATCCATTGGAAGGTTTTCCCCTCCGAAGGTTCTGCATGTTTTGAAGCATTCATTGAAAATCCGGTGGAGAACATTTCTGGCAGAACTATCAAATGGGTCTCCTCCTTTATATCATCAATTTTCTTCGAAAACATAGCACAGTTGGCCTCGGGATTTTCCCAGTAAAGATCGCTTTGAATAATGGTTATTTTTAAGCTGTTTTTCAAAACAATTGATTTTAAGTTTTCACCAAACATCCGATTTGGGCCAAATGTTGTCGTGAATAAAATTACAGGATTTTCGTCAAAGAAAACAATTGAATTGACCAAAAATAAAAAACCATCCATGGCGAAGGACGGTTTTTCACTGTTTGAAATACATCAAACACGGTCAACTTAAAACTAACCTAAAACTTAAAACTTAACCCACTATAAACCCCTAGGTAATAGGGTTTAAAGTTTACTGATGAATCGGTATAAGGGTTGAGCTGGTATTTCAACATAGGTTCTACATTAAACACAAACCTTTTCGACAATTTATAATCCAGCCCTAGCCCAATATTGGTTGAAAAACTAACATCTGATAGATTGTTCGCCGATCCCAATACACTACTGAAGCTATTGGATGTAACGGAAATTTCGTTATTTCCCAAAAACAACGTGCTGACACCGCCAATGATATTTACGCCCAATCGCGTATTTATAACGGAATATTTAAGTTCCAAGGGCACTTCGTAATAATTGATGTTTTGGATTAATCTGGCATCTCCGCCCGTGGATTTTAAGGTAACCTGGCCGAACTCACCCGGAGCCGGAAAACCATTGATCAATGTGTTTCGATTAAAAACAGTGACCACCACATCCTTAGAACCGTAGTCCACGGACCCAAGCCCCATAGCCACTGGCCCAGTGCCAATCACAATGCCAGAAGTGCTGTAGCTCAAATCAACATTGTTAATCCCTGAACGTACACTGAGACGCTCGCCCAATGCATAGCTTACCTGTAATCCGTAACTCATGTTCACCTCCCCTTTTTGGGGATTGGCCGAAAAATCAGAATCTATCGAGGAACCGTTTCCAAAACCGTTGTAATATACAGGTGCCACATTGGGCGCTATGTTCCAACGATGTTCTGGTTTTTGGTTTTCTTCCTCAAGAATATCATCATTCACACGCTCATTTTCAGCAATGGCATCAAGAAGAGATTTTTTGTTGTCATCTTTTTCCGTGATTTCAAGCCCAGCAATAGTCTTCAATGTTTTATCAGATTCATTCGCTTGGGCAATTTTTTGATTTGTATTTTTCACAACCTCTTCGTTTGGCTGTAAGATTTGCTTCGAAACCTCTTTTTCGCGATCCAAAGATTTTTCTTCGGCTACTGTTGGAATAACAGGCTTAGTAACTGCTATTCCCTTGTGATTGTATTTATTTTCTTGGTCTGAACCTCTATTCTTATCTCGGTTTCTTTCGGAAGAAGAAATAACATCTTCATTATAGTAAGTGTAAGTAGGCAACCCATCCGATTTCACAATATCTTCAGTATTAGCTTTGGACTTTTTGGGATTTTCGGGTGAAGAATCTTCTCTCAAAGAGTGGTTCTCTATTGTTTCTTGTTCGGTGGCGAGCTGTGGTTCAGATTCCGAATGTTGATTCTTTTCATTTTCTTTCACTTCCTCTACCGGTTTTACAACCTCAATATCTGTAATGCTGTTTGGATATGGTTCCCCAGGACTAAACAGCAAATTCCCAACAGTAAAAAACACTGCCAATAACGCCGCAACTCCACCATATTTCATCCAAAGGGGAATTGGTTTACGCTTGCGTTTCTCCTTGTCCAGTGAGTTTTGAATATTGTCCCAAACCTCGGAAGAAGGTGTGGCTTCAAAACTCTGGAAGCTCTCTTTAAAAAGTTTGTCTATGTTCTTCTTGTTTTTCATATTGTCCCAAATTTACGATAGGGATCGGACATTATAAACTGTTGGTCTTTCGTATTTTAAGTGTTATTTTGACTGTTATACGCTTCAATTTTCTTTTTAAGGATGGCTCTCGCCCGGGCCAAGTTTGATTTGGATGTGCCATCACTGATTCCCAGCATTTTTGCAATTTCTTTGTGCTGATAACTATCCATCACGTACATACTGAAAACCAAACGGTATCGATCTGGCAATTCTTGGATGATTTTTAGCAAGAACTGCAATGGAACTCCTTCATCTTCTACTTCTATATCTTCCTCGTCCTCAATCTCTTCCTCATTTACAAGATCAAAAGTGCGCTGCTTCCGATATTTTTGGAGCACTGTATTGACCGTAATCCGTTTAATCCAACCTTCAAAAGAACCTTTCCCTTCAAACTGCCCGATCTTTTTAAAAATGGTCAGGAAAGCATCTTGCAAATTGTCTTCCGCCTCGGTGTAATTAGGCGAATATCTAAGGCAAATGGCAAAAAGGATTCCATTATACCTTTTATACAATTCTTCTTGTGCCTTTGCCTCCTGCCTTTTGCATTGTATGATGAGCTCGTCTAAAATCAATTGTAGTGCCTTGATTTATGGTCTTTGGGTTGTCCATTATTTTCTATAAGAGAAAAACCCTTTTGTTCAAGGTCCCACAAAATGTAGATGCCATAGAATCAAAAGGGTTGCGTTTTATGGTCAAAAAAATTAGTTGTTCAACGTTGCTATGGCATCCTTTATTTTTGTTTCAAGTTCCTCCATTAATTCTGGATTGTCCAGAAGCAACGATTTTACCGCATCACGTCCTTGGCCTAATTTTGTATCGTCATAACTGAACCATGACCCAGCTTTTTTGATGATCTCAAAATCTACCCCGAGGTCGATGATTTCCCCTACTTTTGAAATTCCTTCCCCATACATTATATCGAATTCCGCTTGTTTAAAAGGCGGCGCTACTTTGTTTTTTACAACTTTGACTCGGGTTTTGTTTCCGGTGGCGTTGCTGTTGGTGTCTTTAATTTGGGTAGAACGTCGAATGTCCAAACGTACGGAGGCATAGAACTTCAGGGCATTTCCACCTGTTGTTGTTTCCGGATTTCCGAACATGACCCCAATTTTTTCACGCAACTGGTTAATAAAAATCACCGTACAATTTGTTTTGCTTATTGAACCTGTAAGTTTTCTCAAGGCCTGGCTCATCAACCTGGCGTGTAGCCCCATTTTGCTGTCGCCCATTTCGCCTTCGATTTCACTTTTTGGCGTCAAAGCAGCCACAGAATCTATAACTACTATGTCAACAGCACCGCTTCTGATCAAGTTGTCCGCAATTTCCAATGCCTGTTCGCCATTGTCCGGTTGAGAGATGATTAAGTTTTCTATATCTACGCCAAGTTTTTCTGCGTAAACGCGATCAAAAGCATGTTCTGCGTCAATAAAAGCTGCAATTCCACCTTTTTTCTGCGCCTCTGCCATTGCGTGCAGGGTCAAGGTGGTTTTTCCAGAAGATTCCGGTCCGTAAATTTCAATCACCCTTCCCCGAGGATATCCCCCTACCCCAAGTGCTACATCCAATCCCAAGGATCCTGTGGGGATTACATCCACGTCTTCCACAGCCCTGTCGCCCATTTTCATCACGGTTCCTTTCCCATAGGTTTTATCCAATTTATCAAGTGTAAGCTTTAAAGCTTTCAATTTTGCGTCTTTTTCGGTACTCATTATCTGTGTTTTTAATTCCTAAATATAAGTAGCTAAGGTACTGTTTCTTTGGTTTAGGCACAAAAGGAAAATTGAGATTATTCAGTTATTTCCTCCTGCCTTTTTTTGGCAGAATTAACTACTTTTGCATTTCTTAAAAAATCAATTCTTTCACAGTAAAATACGTATAGCATGCAACTGTACAATAAATTAAGTGCAAAGGAGAGGGAAGCACTTTTGGAGAAGGCCGGAGAGGAACGGCTTACCCTTTCTTTTTACAAGTATGCCAAAATTGGCAATCCGCATCTTTTTAGAAACCATCTTTTTGTCGCCTGGGATCAAATGGATGTCCTCGGCCGGATTTATGTGGCACACGAGGGCATTAACGCCCAGCTTTCCGTGCCAGCAAAACGATTCAAGGAATTCAAAGAATTTTTGGACGGCATTTATTTTCTGAAAGACGTTCGCCTAAACATTGCCATTGAGCACGATCTCAAATCATTTTTGAAATTGAAAATAAAAGTGCGCCCCAAAATAGTAGCCGATGGACTGAACGATAAAACTTTTGATGTTACAAACAAAGGCATTCATGTGGACGCCATTCGTTTCAATGAACTTATAGAGGATTCGGACACCATATTGGTAGATATGCGAAACCATTATGAAAGCGAAATCGGGCACTTTAAAAATGCGATTACGCCGAATGTCGATACCTTCCGAGATTCGTTGGACATTATTGAGGAAAAATTAAAGGATTACAAAGAAGACAAAAAACTAGTGATGTATTGCACCGGAGGGATCCGATGTGAAAAGGCCAGTGCCTATTACAAACATAAAGGTTTCAAAAATGTTTTTCAATTGGAGGGAGGAATTATTGAATATGCCCGACAAGTAGACGACTTTGGCTTGGAAAATAAGTTTATGGGCAAAAATTTTGTCTTTGACCATCGCCGTGGTGAAAGGATCACAGAAGATATCATCAGTCAGTGCCATCAATGTGGAGCACCTTGCGATGCGCATGTAAATTGTGCAAATGAGGCCTGCCATTTGCTTTTTATCCAATGTGCAAGCTGTGCTGAAAAAATGGAAAATTGTTGCTCAGAAGAATGTATCGAAGTAATCCATCTTCCAGAAGAAGAACAAAAAAGACGCCGCCAAGGAATCCCGAACAGCAACAAAATTTTTAAAAAGGGAAGGTCTGAAAAGTTGAAGTTCAAAAGATAGGGCAATATCCAGCAGTATGGCGCTGTGTATCGAAATTCATAATTCTGAATCCATAATTCTGAATTATTTATTGGTATCTTTACTGATTGAATTTATTGTTTAATCTTCGTGCCTTTTCAAATGGAAAAGGACTATATATAAAGAAAATATGGGCTGTAACAGTTGTGCATCAAGCACCGGCGGCCAGCCAAGAGGATGCAGGAACAATGGAACCTGCGGAACCGATGGCTGTAATAAACTCACTGTATTTGACTGGCTTTCAAACATGCAACTTCCTGCAAGTGCTGAACCCTTCAACGCCTTTGAAATACGATTTAAAAACGGAAGAAAAGAATTTTTTCAAAATCCAGAAAAACTTACCCTGAGTATTGGCGATATCGTTGCTACCGAAGCTTCTCCCGGCCACGACATTGGGATCATTACCCTTACCGGCGAATTGGTGCGCATTCAGATGAAAAAGAAACGGGTTCCGTTAAAACTTGAATCATTACCAAAAATATACCGAAAAGCTTCTCAAAAGGATATCGACGTTTGGCAGGCTTGCCGCGAACGTGAGAATGCCATTCAAAAGCGCTCCCGTGAAATAGCCATTCGTCTTGGGCTACAAATGAAAATCAGTGACGTCGAATTCCAAGGCGACGGATCCAAGATTATTTTTTACTATACCGCCGAAGAAAGAGTGGATTTCAGGGAGTTGATCAAAGAATTTGCAAGAACATTCAATACCCGAATTGAGATGAAACAAGTCGGATTTCGACAAGAAGCCGCGCGACTCGGAGGAATTGGAAGCTGTGGCCGTGAACTTTGCTGCTCTACATGGCTAACGGATTTCCGATCGGTAAATACTACTGCTGCCCGGTACCAACAACTGTCCTTGAACCCACAAAAACTTGCTGGGCAATGTGGAAAATTGAAATGTTGTCTTAATTATGAATTGGACACCTATTTGGAGGCGTTGGATTCCTTTCCAGATACAGAAACAAAACTCCACACCGAAAAAGGGACTGCCAGTTGTCAGAAAATTGATATTTTCAAAGGCAGGCTCTGGTATGTTTACGAAAAAGAAAGTATGGAGTGGCATGAACTATCGGCAGAAAATGCAAATGCAATTATCGAGCAGAACAAAAATGGCAAAAAACCACGTTCTCTCGAAGAATATGCAATTGTAACCCCGACTTTAGAAAAATTGTCCTTCGACGATGTGGCCGTGCAAGACAGTCTTACCCGATTTGATCAACCCAAACGCAAGAGCAACAAACGACGGAACAAAAAGAAAAGTCAAAACAAAGCAAAAAGCGCTTCACCCACAGGCAATAGACCAAAAAAACAAACCCGAACCCGCAAGCCAAGAAAAAATGAATAGACTTGTGTTCTTTATATTGGCAATGCCATTTTTCATCTCCTGTGAATCCAATACAGTTTTCAGTGAAACCAGATCTATGGATGGGTATTGGGGCCAAGACGAGGTAGTTGAATTCAATTTACCGGAATTGGACTCTCTCAAGAATTATAATCTTTTCTTAAATATCCGAAACACCAACGATTATAAATACAACAATATTTTTTTGATCGTAGGGATCAATTTTCCCCACGGAAAAACCGTTACCGACACTTTGGAATACCGAATGGCCAATCCAGATGGTTCGTGGATGGGTCACGGCGTTGGCAACGTAAAGGAAAACAAATTGTGGTACAAGGAGCGCGTGCGTTTCTTTGAAGACGGAACCTACAGCATTACGGTTGAACAAGCCATGCGCAATACCGGCGCTACGGAAGGCGTTAGAAGGCTTGAAGGCATTACGGATGTAGGTTTGAGCATTGAAGAGCTCCCAACAAGTGAATAAGAATATGGCATCAAAAAAAGAAAAGCGAAAAAACCAAAGACCAAAGAACCTTGGCCGGAACATAAGGACATTCTGGATACTCTTTACTGGGTTTGTATTGATGATCCTTTTGGTGTTCTTGCTTGCCTCATGGGGTGTTTTCGGAAGCCTTCCGGATGAAACAAGCCTTGAAAATCCAGAAAAAAACCTTGCCACAGAAATCATTTCCTCAGACGGAAAAACCATCGGTAAATTCTATAAAGAAAATCGCACTCCGGTTCAGTATGATTCCTTGCCAAACCATTTGATAAATGCTTTGATAGCAACCGAGGACGTGCGTTTTTACGACCATTCTGGAATTGACGGAAAAGGAACCCTGCGGGCAATCGCCTTTCTTGGATCCCGCGGGGGAGCGAGTACCATTACCCAACAATTGGCAAAATTATTTTTTACTGAACAAGTTTCTCGCAACAAATTCCAACGTGGATTGCAGAAAATAAAAGAATGGATCATAGCCACCCGGTTGGAACGACGTTACACAAAAGAAGAGATAATCACCATGTATTTCAATGAATACGACTTTGTGAATCAGGCCGTTGGAATTGAATCGGCTTCGCATATTTATTTCGATAAATCTCCTGCCAAACTTACCACAGCTGAATCGGCCATGCTCGTGGGCATGTTTAAAAATGCTTCGCTTTACAACCCATTGCGAAATCCTGTGGGCGTTACCAATCGGAGAAATGTGGTATTGTCGCAAATGGAGAAATACGGTTTTATATCCAATGTAGTAAAAGATTCCCTACAAGCCCTTCCACTGGGGATAAAATTTACACCTCAAGGCCATGATGAAGGAATAGCAACATATTTCAGGGAATATGCGCGCCATTTTATGGAAGATTGGATCAGAAAAAACCCAAAGCCCGACGGGAGCAGATACAATATTTACCAAGATGGTTTAAAAGTACACGTTACCATAGACAGCAAAATGCAGGAATATGCCGAAGAATCGGTAAAGACCCATATGCCCCGTTTGCAAGCAGTTTTTGACGACCAAAACAAAAACAACAAAACAGCACCATTCCGACATATAACCGAAAAAGAGACGGAGGGCATTTTGAATTCCGCTATGCGCAGAACCGATCGATGGCGAGAAATGACCGCCCAAGGGAAAGCCGACGAAGAGATCATTCAAAGTTTTAAGGAAGAAGTGCCCATGCGAGTTTTTTCATGGCAGGGCGAAGTTGATACGTTAATGACACCCTTGGATTCCATTCGTTATCACAAATCCTTCTTGCACGCCTCTATGGTATCCATGACTCCACAAACCGGAGAAGTTAAAGCCTGGGTGGGAGGGATTGACTATAAGTTTTTTAAATATGATATGGCCAAAAAAGGGAGAAGACAGATAGGTTCTACCTTTAAACCTTTTGTATATGCTACAGCAATTGACCAAATGCATATGTCGCCATGCGACACGCTTCCCAATACCCTTTATACCATTCCGGCAGGAAAACACCATTTATTGCAACCGTGGACTCCGAGAAATGCGGGCGACAAATACGGGGGAATGGTGACTTTAAAATATGCGCTTGCAAATTCCATAAACACCATAACTGCCCGGTTGATTGACCGCGTAGGACCAGAACCAGTAATCGATTTGATCGAAAAGATGGGAATTGACACAGAAAACATCCCCGCAGCTCCCTCAATTGCACTGGGAACTGCAGACATCTCGGTATATGAAATGGTTGGCGCCTATAGTACTTTCGCAAATGAAGGAGTCTATGTAGAACCCATTCTGATCCAGCGAATCGAAGATAAAAACGGAACCATTCTTTTCCAAAATATTCCAAAAACAAGGGATGTGATCAGCGATGAAACAGCCTACGTCTCTGTTAGTCTGATGGAAGGCGTTACCCATTCCGGTTCTGGAAGCCGTTTGCGCGGTACAGGACGAGGAGGAGCTGAAGTATATAAAAAAGCAGTAACTGGATATCCATACAACTTTACCAATCCGATTGCAGGAAAAACAGGAACAACCCAAAACAACAGCGATGGATGGTTCTTGGGCATGGTGCCAAACTTGGTCACTGGCGTTTGGGTTGGCGGAGAGGACAGGGCCACCCATTTTGGATCCATTACGTATGGCCAAGGTGCAACTATGGCACTGCCCATCTGGGGAATGTATATGAAAAAATGTTATGAAGATAAGGATTTGGACGTCTCCACCGGCAATTTCCCAAAACCGGATCATCTGTCGATTGAAACAGACTGTTCAAAATGGAGTGAAACCAAATCAGAGGTGGAAAAAGTTCCGGACGAATTTGATTTTTAACGTCTGGCGATTTATTGCACAACCATTTAAGTCACGAAACAGAAAATGAAAATCCATTCGGTTTTATAATAAACTGAATTTTTGTAATTTTAATAAAAATCAAAAAATGATACGAAAAACAGTTTCAAATGTCGTAGAGGCCTGTGAGGGCATTGAGAACGGAATGACCTTTATGTTGGGCGGATTTGGACTATGCGGAATTCCCGAAAATATCATCAATGAACTGGTAAGACAAAACATTAAGGAGATAACCTGTATTTCCAACAATGCCGGTGTAGATGATTTCGGATTGGGGCTTCTTCTGAAAAAACATCAAATAAAAAAAATGATCTCCTCTTACGTTGGTGAGAACGCAGAATTTGAACGGCAGATGTTGAGCGGCGAAATGGAAGTTGAACTTGTGCCCCAGGGAACCTTGGCACAACGTTGCGAAGCTGCCCGTAGTGGTATCCCAGCCTTTTTCACTCCTGCAGGTTTTGGAACCGAGGTAGCCGAAGGAAAAGAAACCCGTGAGTTTAATGGAAAAATGTATGTGATGGAAGAGGCTTTCAAAGCTGATTTTTCCTTCGTTAAAGCTTGGAAAGGCGATACAGCCGGGAATCTTATTTTTAAAGGGACGGCACGAAATTTTAATCCAGCCATGTGCGGATCGGCTAAAATAACGGTAGCGGAGGTAGAAGAACTTGTGCCCGTTGGGGAATTAGATCCCAATCATATCCATATCCCTGGAATTTTTATCCAAAGAATATTTCAGGGGGAGAAATATGAAAAGAGAATTGAGCAACTAACAGTTAGAAAACGAAACTAATGTCACTTTCAAAAGAACAAATAGCGCAGCGAATAGCGAAAGAAGTAAAGGATAGATATTACGTAAACCTAGGGATAGGAATACCCACATTGGTCGCCAATTTTGTGCGGGATGATATAAGTGTGGAATTCCAGAGTGAGAACGGAATTTTGGGCATGGGGCCCTTTCCTTATGAAGGAGAAGCAGATCCAGATCTGATCAATGCTGGAAAACAAACCATTACGGCTCTTCCAGGCGCATCATTCTTCGATTCGGCCATGAGTTTCGGGATGATCCGTGGACAGCATGTGGATTTGACCATCCTCGGAGCCATGGAAGTAGCCCAAAATGGCGATATTGCTAATTGGAAAATACCCGGCAAAATGGTCAAAGGAATGGGCGGGGCAATGGATCTGGTCTCTTCCGCTGAAAATATTATCGTGGCAATGCTCCATACCAACAGAGCCGGAGAATCTAAGTTATTAAAAAAATGTTCTCTTCCGCTAACGGGCGTACAATGCGTGAAAAAAATAGTGACCAATCTTGCTGTTCTGGAGATAAAGAATGGCAAATTCAATTTACTTGAGCGGGCACCTGGAGTTTCCGTTGAGGAAATTCGGAAAGCGACGGAAGGAGATATGATTGTTGAGGGCGAAATTCCTGAAATGAAATTTTAAATCTTATCCAACTTCTATATCCCTTTCGGGATAGCGCCTACTAGTGTTTTGGTATAATCCGTTTGCGGATTAGCGTAAATTTCATCTGCATCACCCAATTCCTCAATTTTCCCCTTATTCATTACCAATAGTTGATCGGACATGTATTTTACGACAGCTAAATCGTGCGATATAAAAATATAGGTAAACCCGAAATCGTTTTTTAGCTCGTTTAGTACATTTAAAACCTGGGCTTGTACCGAAATATCAAGCGCGGAAACAGATTCGTCACAGATAACAAGTTTGGGTTCCACGGCAATGGTTCTCGCAATACCAACCCGTTGCCGCTGCCCACCGGACAATTCATGTGGATAACGATAAAAATAACTCGCATCCAACCCCACCCGTTCCAGTAGATTTAGTACCCTGTCTTTTCGCTCTTTTTTTGATTTTCCTATTCCGTGCACTTCCATAGGTTCCAATAGTGCTTGCCCTATTGGGGACCGCGGATTTAACGATGAATAAGGATCCTGAAATATAATCTGGATTTCTTTGCGAAGATTTCGGATTTCCGATTTTGACAATGCGATGAGCTCCGTGCCTTTATATTTTATGCTCCCTGAAGTCGCTTTTTCCAATTGAAGGATGGTCTTTCCTAAAGTTGATTTTCCGCAGCCTGATTCTCCAACCAAACCTAAAGTTTCACCTTCAAAAACTGAAAAACTGACGTTGTCTACCGCTTTGATCGTTTTCCTTTTGGATGAAAAGATGCCTAAATCAGCAAAGTAATATTTTTTGAGATCTGAAATTTCCAACAGAGGATTCTGGGTGTAAATTCGTTTGTGCCGCTTGGCGCGTTCAATGGGTTTTACCTCATGGGGCTCAAAACTTTTATCTGCAATCGACGCAATTGTTGGCAAAGTGGCAAGTCGAACATCCAGTGCCGGCCGGGCCTTCAGAAGCGCTTTGGTATAGGTTGCCTTCGGGGACTTGAAAATGGAATATGTGGAAGCATTTTCAACCACATCGCCTTTGTACATAACCATAACCCGATCCGCAATCTCAGATACCAAATTCAAGTCGTGGGAAATAAATAGCATCGCCATCTTGGTTTCGCGTTGAATGGATTTCAGGAGCGAAATAATTTCTTTTTGTACGGTTACGTCAAGAGCTGTTGTAGGTTCGTCCGCAATAAGTAATTTTGGTTTGCAGGCAATGGCCATAGCAATCATAACCCGTTGCATCTGTCCGCCACTTATTTGATGTGGATAGCTATTGTAAATTTCATTGGGACGAGGCAATTTCACTTTTTCAAACAGCGAAATAGTTTCCTTTTTAGCTTCAGATGACTTTAGGTTTAGATGAAGTTCAAGTATTTCCGAAACCTGTTTTCCGCATTTTAGTGATGGGTTCAGCGCACTCATTGGCTCCTGGAAAATCATTGCAATTTCCTTCCCCCGTATTTGCCGGAACTCCTTCTCTTTGATTTTTAGCAAGTCCTTTCCCTCAAAAAGAATGGATCCAGAACGATGTGCAGTTTTTTTTGGCAGTAGCCCCATAATGGACAACGAAGTAACAGATTTTCCAGAACCTGATTCTCCAACAATCCCCAAAATTTCATTTTCGAAAACATCAAAGGAAATTTGGTGCAGAACTTCTACGGATTTTTCCTTATTTCCAAAAGAAACCGTGAAATCCTGAACCGATAAGAGAGAGGTTTTTGACATTTTTTCAAAGATAGCACAAACTTCCAAAATAATTTGTGCTCAGTTAGAACTGCTGTCTATTGTAAGAATATTATAAAGCCTAATTGTAAACTGAATTTTAAAAAACATCCATACTTTAATTCAATTTATACATAACAGAAAATGACGGAAAATTCAAAAAATCGTTTAAGATTTTACCTGTTGCGAAACCTCTCCTGTTTTCAAAATTTGGATTGGAGGAATAGTAAGAAAGAACATCATTCAGCAGGATTTACACGACCCAGCTCTCAGAAAAAAAGAAATTGACGCCCATACTTAGGTACGTTTAAAATACGAATTGGTTGTGCGGGTAGCTTGTCAAATTTTTCTCTGACGGTCATATAGTCGTAATCTGCCCAAGCTTCGGCGTGGAGGTAAATGTCAGGAATTATTTTTAAGTAATAGTATTTGAGCTGGCCACCTGTCTTATAATTTGCAACATTTCCACTGCCTTTGGGATCGTTATTTCTAAAACTTTCGATTCCATAACCAATATAAGCTCCTGACAACAGCCTGTTTGTCAGCACCAACTGTTTGTTGCAATCAATAAAACCGAGAAGAAAAATATTTTGTATATAGTTTTCATAGAAGGTATGAATTAATCTTAAATACTTATCCGTAAGGGCACTATAATTTGCACGATAGAAAAACTCGTTGAGATAGTTTTGTAAAAGCAATCTTCTGTCCGATGGTGCAGGCACATAAGTATCTTAGCATTGCTTATGGCTATTTGCTATAGGGCAACATTTTGTTCACATTGCCTCGCACATTTTTGGAGCGGTATTTCACTTGTTTTGTTATATATTTATCGCCCTTATTTTATAGAATGTGAAAAAGGGATCCACTTCAAGCTGAAATGAATCCCTCATTTTATTCAGATTTCCAAAGGTTTTACAGCGGAGCGCCTACTTGTATATCACATCTGTGGCCGGGCTGCCCGTGTGGCGGATTTAAGCCTTCACCTGTTGCAGGAGTTGCATTGGCCTCGTTCTGCATATTGATTTGGGTAGGAGCCGCATTGGTGGAAGTTCCGTCCAAAGGAGCGCCAACAGCGATATCGCATCGGTGACCGGGCTGTCCGTGGGGAGGATTTACATTTGCCGTGTTTCCTGAAGCCGCATTGGCATCGGTTGCGGGCACTGCATTGTCCAACATTTGCTTTTTCTGTTCAACCGATATTTCCTCTTGAACAACCTCAGTGGATTCCTCTGATTTGGTTTCGTCTTTACAAGAAATAAAGAACGGAACGGCGATCAACAGCATCAACACAAAGGATTTCGGGATAAATTTTGAAGTAATCATCATGAAAATTTAGGTTTTTAATAGTAATGAATCGGTAAATTTACTAAATTAAATGTGAACCACAATAACTTACGATCCACAATCTTTCTCTCACACTGAAAGAATCTCTGAAGCCCCCAAAATGTCCTCATTCCGGAGCTTAAGCAAAATTTGGGCAACCGCTACCGTATCTTTTTCACAATAGGCCACGATTCTGTCGATATCACCTTCTTCATAAAAAACCGATCGAACTTCGCTTCCGTCTATATCGTCCTTTGGAGAAGGGATTCCCAGAACATACGCCATAAGTTTCAAAGAAGTAAAAGTTTTATAATCTCCAAACTTCCATAATTCCATGGTGTCCAAATGGGGAACTTCCCATGGTTTTTTCCCGAAAAGATCCAGTTTTGAAGGCAGGTCGATTCCGTTTATTATCATTCGGCGCGCAATGTAGGGAAAATCGAACTCCTTGCCATTATGGGCGCAGAGAATGTGATATGCCTTATTGAAATGCGTATCCAGAAGGTTCCGAAAATCTTTCAGGATTTTTACTTCCCCCCCAAAAAAACTGGTAACACGAAAATTCCGAACATCCCCTTTAAACACAAAATATCCTGCTGAGATACAAACTATCTTCCCAAATTCCGCCCAAATTCCGGCCCGGTCATAAAATTCCTCCGCTGTAAAATTTTCCTGACGTTGATACCTGCTTTTTTGTTCCCACAACTCTTTGGCAGCATCCTCCATATCATCATAATCCCGATATTGTGGAACGGTCTCAATATCGATAAACAGAATGTGTTCCAAGTTTATACGTTTTATCATGATCGTATAATTTACTGCGGAAAATTGACCAACCTGCCAGTAGATTTCTTTAAGTAAACCCAACTAAATCAGATACTTACTCAGTCAAGAAGACTTTTGGCCTTGAAATGGATTTATTTTGAAAAAGTCCAGTTTTCAGTATAAACTGTAGTGTCGCCATTGTCGGCTACAGTTGTTTTCTCCCTTTGGATCTTAAAACCAGTGCGCCCAAAATCGCTAACTTTATAAGTACGGTTGTCGAAAGTCAACTCCGAAGTATTTTCCTTTACGGAATATGACATTTTCTCGTCATCCTTGACCACAATATAGGGGTTTTCGGTACTTTGCCCGCTTTGGGTTTTTACTTCCACGACTCTATAAGTTCCATCTAAAGTAAGTATGTCATTAGAATCAAAAGTGGCAGTAATGTTAAAAGTATCTCCCGTAGAGGTTGTCGTAGTGGTTACGTCAAACCCATTGACATCCACAGTTTCCACTATTTTAGTTTGGTAGTAAGTTATGGAATACGTTCCAGTAAGATTGTTCTTACTATAATGATAGGACTCCACGCCATCGTCATCTTTGCTACATCCGAACGCGATAAGAACCATAAACAAAAAGGAAAGAAATTTAATTGATTTCATAGTTTCAGTTTTACAGATAATTTTTGACGAATATAATACGATTTTATAAAGTAATAACCAAAATTAAAACTTATTTCATAGCTTACATCAAAACCATGGCAAATTGAATTTGTTTCAATGGGATAAATTTTCAGAGTTCTTCATGAAGTTGTTCTTCTAAAAGATTCTTATCTAACTTCACGGTTTTTTCGAAATGCAAGGGTCAATTGAACTTTGGATTAAATTGGACTGATTTGCGTTTATAACCCTATCAAAGTCAAACAGGATATGTATATTTGCGTATGGTTTTTCTGGATTTTACGGAACCCCTAATTTGAACTCATACAATCATTTTCTGCAAATTGGCCTTGCCTACCTGCCCAAACAATATAGCTCCCTGATGAAAGCGTTTTTTTCGTTCATACTTTTTTCCTGTTTCGCCCTTACTTCCGTTCAAGCCCAAATTTTGGATCCGGTCGACTGGTCCACAAGTGTCAAAAAAATATCAGAGACCGAATATGATCTTATCTCAACAGCCCATATTGACGAAAACTGGCATTTATATTCACAAGTAATTCCAGAAGATGGTCCATTGCCCACAGTTTTCACCTTTGAACCCAATAATGATTACCGACTGGTGGGCAAAGTAAAGGAAAGCGAAGGAATTACAGAACACGATGTGGTTTTCGATATGGTAATAACATTTTTTGCCGATACCGCTACATTTACACAAAGGATTGAACTTACCGGAAACAGAAGCACCACCGTTATCGGTGAAGTTGAGTTCCAGGTTTGCGACGATACACAATGCCTCCCGCCCACTTATGTTGATCTCGTTTTCAACATTCCTGCCCCAGTTGGTGGATCAGGTAGTACAAATCAAGTTCCAGACTCCGATTCCACCACTGCCCAGACCGAGCAAACCGCGCAAGAAATTCTTTTTGGGGATTCCACCGCCGAAGAAGTCCAACCTACTGAACAAACATCAAAAGAAACACCGCTTACCGCCCTTGAACAAAACAAAAAACAAGAGGAAAGAGGTCTTTGGACTATTTTCATTGTGGCATTTCTTTTTGGCTTTACAGCCTTGCTCACACCTTGCATTTTCCCGATGATCCCTATGACTGTCAGCTTTTTCACAAAGCAGAGCACGACCCGTGCGGCCGGGATCAAAAATGCAATCATTTACGGTCTTGCAATAATCATCATCTATGTGTTTTTGGGCGCAGTTGTAACCTGGCTCTTTGGGGCTGATGTTCTAAACGCAATTTCCACCAATGTTTGGTTCAATTTCTTTTTCTTTCTGTTAATCTTGTTTTTTGCATTCTCATTTTTGGGAGCCTATGAAATCACATTGCCTAGTTCTTGGGCCACCAAAGCGGACAAACAAGCAGATCGCGGAGGATGGATCGGGATTTTCTTTATGGCATTGGCTTTGGCAATCGTTTCTTTTTCGTGTACCGGTCCAATCATCGGCTATCTCTTGGTGGAATCGGCCTCCCAAGGCGGAATCGCTCCCTTTGTGGGGATGTTTGGTTTTGCTTTGGCACTCGCCTTGCCTTTCGGCTTGTTCGCCGCTTTCCCAGGATGGATGAACTCATTGCCCAAATCTGGAGGTTGGCTAAACACCGTAAAAGTGTTCTTGGGCTTTTTGGAATTGGCCCTGGCCTTTAAGTTCCTTTCCAATGCCGATTTAGTTCTACAACTCCACTTGCTTGAAAGAGAAGTGTTCCTCGCAATCTGGATTGCAGTTTTTGGAACATTGGCATTATATCTCTTCGGAAAAATCCAATTGCCGCACGATTCTCCTGTAACAAACATCTCCGTAGGAAGGTTGAGCCTCGGACTTCTGGTCTTGACATTTACAATTTACCTTATTCCCGGTTTGTGGGGCGCTCCGTTGAAACTCATCAGCGGATTTCCACCACCAATGCAATACAGTGAATCGCCTTACGGAGTTGGTTATTCCAAATCCAGAGGTGGCGGATTAAGCGCAGCACAGGAATTCCCAGAAGGATCTCACTTGGGACCTCACGACATTATCGCTTTTAATGATTATGAAACTGGATTGGCCTATGCCCGAAAAATTGGGAAACCAATTATGATCGATTTTACTGGACACGCCTGTGTAAATTGCAGAAAAATGGAGGAACGCGTATGGAGCGACCCGAAGATCCTGAAATTGCTGAATGAGGAAATTGTTCTAATTTCACTTTATGTTGATGATAAACGTCAGCTTCCCGAAGGTCAGGAAATCATTTCGGAAATCTCTGGAAAAAAACTCCGATATATCGGACAGAAATGGAGCGAGTTTCAAATTTTAAAATATAAAGCAAACGCTCAACCGTTTTACGTTTTGATGGACCACGAAGAAAACAACCTCATCGATCCCGTAGGTTATACTCCAAATAGTGAGGAATATTACGCTTGGCTACGAAAGGGTGTCGATGCTTTTCACAAATAACTTACTTGGGATTCAGTGATGGATTCCTATAAATTGAAATGATCGAAAATCCATATCCAGACCATTTACATCAACGGAGCCATAGCTTGGGAAGGAAGTTTGTAATGTTACTGTTTTTACCTGCCCTTTGTTTCGGACAGGAATATGTCGATATAGTCAAACTAAATTACAGCGAAACCTTCTATAATAAATTTAAGGACGCTGAAGGCAACACCAACATAGAAGCCTTTGATGCCAAATTTACCATTCCAATCCCCATCAATGAAAAGCATGCATTCGTTACAGGCGCCGATTTTGTCTATAATAATTTGCAGTTATTTCCTTACGCCGAGCGATCTTCGCTTTACAGTACCACCCTTAAACTCGGAATGGCTTCCAGTTGGAACGAAAAATGGAGCACAACCGTAGTATTGCTTCCCAAACTTGCATCAGATTACAAACAGATTTTAGATGATGATCTTTATATCGGCGGACTGGCCATGCTTAAATATGGAAAGAAAAAAAACTTTTTGTACCGCATTGGTATTTACGGTTCCCAGGAAGCATTTGGGTTTTTTACCACACCCATTGTGGGTTTTTATTATTTAAGCCCAAACAGCAGATTTGAAATGGACATGAGTCTTCCAATCACGGCCGATGTGAATTACAACTTGGGAATCGCGACGCTGGGGATAGACTATTCAGGCATCAGCCGAAGTTTTAAAATTCATCCCTACGATTCACCTATCCTTTATGCGGATGTAAGCTCGATGGAGTTTTCAGGATATGTACAGTTCAACATTGTTAAGAATCGAATCTTATGTCGAAGTAAATTGGGCTATTCCAACAACAAATTTGATGTTTACCGGGAAAACGACAGAATTGATCTGGGTATTTCCGCTTTCGAGATAGGAGGCGATCGCCATCAACTAAACCCTTCTTTGAAAGGAAGTCTTTTTTTTAAATTCGAAATGTTGTATCGGTTCCAAATTCCAATATACGATCCTACGGAAAAACGATGATTTGCTTTGGTTAAGATGGGCGCATCAAACCATTCACTCCCAACGGTCAAAGTTGGAATTTTCAAAAATTACCCTATCTTTAGGCTATGGAAAGGACCTGTCCGGAATGTGGAAACAAAGTTAGAGGACGCGCAGATAAAGTATTTTGCAGCGATTATTGTCGTAATGTCCGCAATAATTCACTGAACAAGGACACAAAAAACATTGTAAGGACCACCAACAATTGGCTTCGAAAAAACTACCGTATCCTTGAAAAGCTCAATTCGGAAAGCAAAACCAAAACCACAAAAGAAAGACTGCTTCGGGAAGGATTTAATTTTGATTTCTTCACCAGTATCTACACCACAAAATCTGGCTCTACCTATTTCTACCTTTACGATCAAGGCTATTTACCATTGGACAATGATTTTTATTTATTAGTAAAAAAAAGCAGTTGAAATTACATAAAAAACTTTTGTCTTATTAATCATCTTTCATCGCCTAAACAATCCCAGAACATCTTTTACTTTTTCAGTTTGAATTCAAAACACTCTTAGAACTTTTGATACCTTTGGACAAACAAACGATTTTCCATGACCATTGAAGACGATTTAAAGGAACGGATCAAGGAACTTACTTGTTTATATGAGGTTTCGTCCATTATAGTGAACAACGATTATAAGGAATTGGACAAAACCCTGTATTCCATTGCATTGAGTGTTCAAAGGGCGTTGCTTTTTGACCAAGATGCAATAGTCGAAATCCAATCAGGGCCTTATCACCTCATTTCAGCAGCTCTTCCGCGGAAAAGCGTGATGATAGAAAGTGACATCAAGGTTTTCAATGAGCCTAAGGGAACTATCAAAATCCATTATCCTGCCAATAAGTACACCGCAAACGATTTTCTTCAAGAGGAAATGACCCTGCTAAAAACCGTTGCCGTGAATATTGGTGACCTTTTGGAACGCGCAGCAATCCGTGAAAACGAAGCCGTTATCAAAAGAAAGATGGAACATGCGGACCGTTTGAGCATTCTGGGTGAAATTACTGCAGGAATAGCCCATGAACTGAATACGCCCCTGGCCAACATCCTCGGATTCGCCGAATTACTGAAAAGCAAGGAAAATATAGATCCACAAAATGAAAAAGATTTAGAAAAAATAATCAACAGTGCCATTTATTCCCGAGAAGTGGTCAAAAAGTTAATGTTCTTTGCTTGCGAAATGCCGCAAAACATGACTGAAGTGGATATTGTTCCAGTGGTGAGCGACGCCATGAACCTTCTAGATTCCACTTTGAACAAGAATGAAGTACAGTATAAATTAAGCTTACCGAAAGAAGTAGTATTGATGCGTGTAGATACAATCCAACTAACGCAAGTAATCTTTAACCTGGTGTTGAACGCTATTTATTTTTCACCAAAACACGGCCTCATCAAAATACGCCTGTCTCAAACTCCAACCAAAATTGTATTAAAAATTGTGGATGAAGGGCTGGGAATCGCCCCTGAAAATGTGGGAAAGGTATTCCAGCCATTTTTTTCAACCAAAGGAGTCGGCAATGGTTCTGGGTTAGGACTGAGCGTGGTCCATGGAATCGTCAAAGGACATCGTGGAAGTATTGAATACAAACCCAACAACCCAACAGGATCTATTTTCACCATTACCTTCCCAAAACAAGTCTAAGTTATGCTTCAAAAAGAAAACATATTGATAGTGGATGATGATACTGGGATATTGGAGCTGATCCACCGGCACTTACATTCCATGGATTACCACACTTTTAAAGCGGTTTCGGTAAAAGAGGCTGTAGGAATTTTGCGCGATACCGAAATACACTTGTTGATTACAGACCTTAAAATGCCTGAAGTGGATGGATTTGAGTTGATACAATTTGTTTCGGAACATTATCCTGCCATCCCAAAACTTGTGGTAACCGGCTCCCCCTCAATTCAAGATGCACTTTCGGCAATTAAATCGGGGGTGGTGGATTATTTGGTTAAACCTTTTACCAAAGCCGAACTAAAACAGGCCGTACAAAAGTCGTTTTCGCCCGTTTCCCAAAAAACGCAATCCCCCGCCATTTCAGCATCCAGAAAGTATGATGAAATTATCGGCAAAAGTAGTCAGATCACGAAAGTGATCGATACAATAGACAGGATAAAAGATAATAAGGCCACCATATACATTAGTGGGGAAAGTGGTACCGGTAAGGAATTGGTGGCCCGTTCCATTCATTACAACGGTAAATTTTCTAGAGAGCCGTTCATTGCTGTAAATTGTGGAGGAATTCCCGAAAATCTTTTGGAGTCGGAACTTTTCGGCTATGTAAAAGGGGCTTTTACCGGTGCGGACGAGGACCGGGAAGGATTTTTTCAAGCTGCCGAGGGAGGAACCATTTTTTTGGATGAAATTGGAAATGCTTCCTTTGGGGTCCAAGCGAGGTTATTAAGAGTACTTCAGGAAAAGGAAGTTATAAAAGTAGGAGCGCGAAAAAGCGAACGAATCGATCTACGAGTGATTGCCGCCACCAATAGCGATTTAAAGGAAATGGTGGCCAAGGAAACATTCAGGGAAGATTTGTACTATAGGCTTACCGTTGTTGAAATCCACGTTCCGCCTTTGAGGGAACGAAAACAAGACATTCCTATTATTGCCGATAAATTTCTATATAAATATGGCAATGAATACAAAGGAAGATACATTACCATCGACCCAGAGGCAAAAGCTCTGATTCAACGGTATGATTGGCCTGGCAATATCCGGGAACTCGAAAATGTGATCCAAAGAGCGGTAATCATGTGCGACCGGTCCATTGGAATCCAAGATCTTCCTGAAACCTTAAAATACCAAATTGAATTTCCCGATGGAGGATTGCTACCATTAAAGGAAATGGAACGCAATTACATCAAAAAGGTTTTGGCAGCCACAAACAACAACCAGACAAAAGCAGCGGAAATTCTTCAGATAGATCGAAAAACTTTGCGTTCCAAAATCCGCGAAATGTAGCAGATGACTTTAGAATAGGGGAACTTATACCCAAGATAGAAATAATTACCCAATGCAATGAAAACAACAGAATCTATCACGACACGATAACCCTCTAACTACCTGCAACTTATGTAAATTTTTAACTTATGTTTAATTAATGGCACATAGGTTGTAGAAAAGGAAATCGGACCTAAGTATCTATTCTGAAAAAATGGAATGGATAAGAAGCTCTTAAAAAGGAACAACTTTCGAAATGGGATTTAAACATAATTTCATTCAAAAAAATGCCCTCGGTAACTCTAAAAACCAAAAGAAAATGACAAACGAACAGACAGTGGAAGAACCAAAACCTGTTAAAAGAGGAATGTTGGACAATGTGTTGGAACAGTTCAACCATGCAGCCGACCAAATCAATCTGAACCCGAACGTTCGGAAAATCCTTAGTATTACAAACACCGAGATCATTATTAACTTTCCGGTACGAATGGACAATGGGAATGTAGAAATATTCACCGGATATCGCGTGCAGCACAACAACGCATTGGGTCCTTATAAAGGTGGACTTAGATATCATCCTACCGTAGATATCAATGCCGCAAGAGCCTTGGCAATGTGGATGACTTGGAAAACCTCTCTAGCCGGACTTCCTTATGGCGGTGCGAAAGGAGGAATCCAGATAGATCCGTCAAAATATTCTTCTGGGGAATTGGAACGGATCACCCGCCGATTTACCTATGCCCTTGGTGAAAACATCGGGCCAGAGCACGATATTCCCGCACCAGACGTGAATACCAATGCACAAACAATGGCATGGATTGCAGACACCTACATGAGTACCAAAAGCACATCGGAACGTTCCAAAAACATGCACGTAGTTACTGGAAAACCCGTTGGAAGTGGCGGTCTTGAAGGTCGGGACCGCGCAACCGGATTTGGAGTTTTCCTGACCATTAAGTTCTGGGCTGAAAAAAAGAACATGAGCCTTAAAGGAAAAACCTTTATCGTACAAGGTTTTGGAAACGTAGGATACTGGTCGGCACAATTTCTTCAAAAGGAAGGCGCCATAATGGTCGGCGTCCAAGATGCATTTGGAAGTGTGCAGCATAAAAGTGGAATCAATGTTGATGATTTGTTCAATTATAGCAAAGCAAATAATGGAAGTATCGTTGGTTTTCCAGAAGCTACTGCAATGGACGGAAAGGATTTCTTCGGTTTGGATTGTGATATCTGCATACCTGCCGCCTTGGGCAACCAGATCACAAAGCACAACGCCCATTCAATAAAGGCGAGCTTAGTGGCAGAAGGCGCAAACGGCCCAACCGATGTAGAAGGAGAGGCGATATTATTAGAGAGGGGTATCACAATAATCCCAGACATTATGTGCAATTCCGGTGGAGTTATTGGCAGTTATTTCGAATGGCTTCAGAACCGAAACGGGGAATTGTGGCAACTCAACGAAATTCTTGAGAAAATAGAGAAAAAACTTCGAACCACTTTTGAAAAAGTCTCTGAATATTCAAAAGAGAACAAAATCGATATGCGGACGGCCGCTTTTTCATTGGCGATAGAACGTATTGAAAAAGCGTATATTCTGAGAGGTATTTTTCCATAAATAATAAGAATAACAAAGACATGACTATGGAATTCAAAACTAACGATGTCTCTTATTTCTCGGCAACCCCTACTAAAATGAAATATGGAAATTTGATATTGGAGAAAAAGGAATATGTCTTTCTAAAGCGGTTGCTGAACGTTTCCAATTATTATCAGGACCAAAACACCAAAGATTCCTTAAAAAAACTCAGTCAAGAACTGGCTCATGCCATTATATATGACAACGAAGAGATCCCCGAGGATGTTATCCGTATAAACAGTATTGTCTCTGTTAAATCTGGGACTTGGCAATCAGAATTTCAGCTTGTAATCCCAACCGAACGCAATATGTCTGCTAACAAAATCTCCATTTTGGCACCAATGGGTTCAGCCGTAATAGGCTATGCACTTGGCGATTCTGTAGATTGGAATTTCCCCAAAGGGACAAAACAGCTCACTATTATCGGAGTAAAACAAGCAGAAAAACCCATTGATATTGATGTTTTATTGTAAGCTATATCGAATGTTGCTAAATAATAAAGGAATTTTAAAGTAAGATGCTTTTTCCTACGCAGAAAAAAGAGCCAAAAATATCCATGAACGAAAACCACCAACCAAAAACAATCGGAATCTTGAACACCCCCAATGATCCCAGGATTTGTTTGTTGCCAAAAGAAGTTAAACGTCTTATATCAGAATTGGAATATAGAGTTCAATTCGAACCAAACTTGGGGAGCTCCCTACAAATTGACGACAACCAATACATTGAGTCTGGAGCTACATGTGTTTCTCGCGAACAGCTGCTCCAAACATCCGATATAATTGTGTCGGTGGACCATACTTTCAATGGCGAAGTCTTAAAGAAAGGCAGTGCATTTATAGGTATTTTCAATCCTCTTTTCCATTCTACCAAATTGAATATTTATAAACAGCATGGCGCTACGGTCTATAGTTTGGATCTTTTGCCTCGGACCACTTTGGCACAATCCATGGATGTGCTTTCCTCAATGGCTTCTTTGGCTGGCTATAGAGCTGTCATAAAATCCGCAACTCTTTTCAATGGGATTTTTCCTATGTTCACAACTGCCGCCGGGACTCTTACTCCTGCCAAAGTTTTGATTTTAGGAGCCGGGGTGGCAGGTCTACAGGCCATAGCTACGGCACGTCGTTTAGGGGCAGTGGTTGAAGCTTTTGATGTTCGCGCATCGGCGGGTGAAGAAGTAAGGAGTTTGGGCGCAAACTTTGTCGAAGTTGAAGGCTACACTGAATCGGCCAGTGCGGGCGGATATGCCGTAGAACAGACAGAGGAGTACAAACAAAAACAAAAAGAACTCATCCATCAACATATTCTTTCAGCCAATATTGTGATCAGTACGGCCAATATTCCTGGAAAAAAAGCTCCAGTGCTTATTGAAACCCGTTCGGTAGAAGCCATGCAGCCCGGCAGTGTAATAATCGACCTTGCAGCGGAACAAGGAGGAAACTGTGAACTTTCAAAAAACAACGAAACCATTGAGTATAAAGGAGTCACCATTCTCGGTAATTCAAACCTGTCGGCAGAGATATCAAATTCAGCCTCCCGTCTGCTTTCCAACAATTATTTTTCATTTCTGAAATATATGAATAAAACGGATAAAGCAGACGACCCTTTACTCTCGGCAAGCAAGATTATAGACCAAGGACAATGGCACCATCCCCATTTTACACAACCCCAAACCAATTAGATCATGGATTTTATAAACCAGCACATTCAGGAAATTTATTTTTTGATATTCTGTATTTTTATCGGAATAGAGGTCATCTCCAATGTGCCTCCAATTTTGCACACCCCTTTGATGTCTGGCGCAAATGCCATTAGTGGTGTAATTTTGGTAGGCGCCATCTATATGATGCTCAACATTCCTGAAGACGATTATTTAAATCTGATTTTAGGAGGAATTGCGATTTTTCTGGGCACCTTGAACATTGCTGGTGGATTTTTCGTTACTGGAAGAATGCTCAAAATGTTCAATACCAAAAAATGATCCACTACAGGCCAAGCATCGATAACTGCTTCAAAACAGTCCACCACAATTCCTTGGCACCAACCATTTTATTTTACCCATTCAAAACCAACCTGTCTGAACGCAGACCCTGACAAAAAAATCTTCAATGGAAGCAATCATCGAAATAGGATATTTATTGGCTACAATATCCTTTATACTTGGATTAAAGTATATGAGTTCGCCCCAAAAAGCAAAACGCGGAAACCTTATTGCCGCTCTCGGAATGGTGCTCGCAGTGGTATTGACCTTCTTAGCGGGCTATACTGAAACTGTACCTTACACCAACTTGGTCATCATATTGGCAGCTATTATTATTGGAACCTTGATTGGAAAAAGACTTTCCGATAAAGTGGAAATGACCGGAATGCCCCAATTGGTTTCCTTGTTCAATGCAACTGGTGGTGGCTGCGCCATGCTCTTGGGATTGATAGAAGCCAACCCTATGTCGCCCACGAACCCAGTTTTGTCCTTTCAATTATTACTGATCGCGGGGTTGATCACTGGAGCAATTGCTTTTACGGGAAGCATCATTGCGGAACGTAAACTTTCTGGAAAAGTAAAAGATTACCGTTCCATGGGCGTAGTGATTTCTGCAAGACTTCTGTTAGCACTAATGCTGGTTTTGCCTCTGCTTTATTTTACTGGAATGTTTCCGGTCAGTTTCGTGTTTTTAATTGTGGTGTTGTCCATTTTGGCAATGGTATATGGAATTCTATTTGTACTTCCCATCGGCGGAGCGGATATGCCTGTCGTCATTTCATTATTAAACAGTATAACAGGAATTGCTACCGCTTTCACGGGGCTTGTATATGGGAACAAAGTAATGATTGCAGGTGGTATTTTTGTAGGCGCAGCAGGAATCTTTTTGACCTTGTTGATGTGTAAGGCCATGAACCGATCTTTGATGAAGGTTTTGGCGGGAAAATTCAAAAAAAGCACTGGCAGTGTTTCAGAAGAAGATCAGGAAATCAAGGAAATCAGTATTTCGGAAACTGCCCTGGCTCTTTCTTTTGCCCAAAAAGTGGCAGTCGTTCCCGGATATGGTCTTGCAGTCGCACAAGCACAACATCTGTGCGGACAAATGCAATTATTATTGGAAAAACGAAATTGTGAAGTCGATTACATCATACATCCCGTAGCTGGAAGAATGCCCGGACATATGAACGTTCTTTTAGCCGAAGCAAATATAGACTACGCCCGGTTAAAGGAAATGGATGAAGGTAATGAAATGATGCCACAATACGATGTCGTTCTGGTTATTGGGGCAAACGATGTGGTAAATCCCGCCGCAGAAAACAATCCAGATAGCCCGGTTTATGGAATGCCAATTATACGTGCCCACCAAGCCAAGCAAGTGGTCGTAATGAAACGCGGAATGAGCAAAGGCTACGCTGGAGTGGTAAATGAACTTTTTGAAATGGACAATTGCAGCCTGTTATTTGGTGATGCCAAAGCGTCGTTACAGGAAATAATAAATCAGTTAAAATTGATTTAAATCCCGTCGATCTTCTGGAAAATAATAGTCAGAGGGAAACAATTGCCCACACCGAAGCAACTGATATAACGATCCACAAGGAAATACCTAGGATCATGGGTTTTAGACCAGCAGATTTAACTTTGTCGATCGAAAGTCCTGCGCCTATCAAGAACAACGTCAACACTAAAAGGGATTTTGAAGTATCGGTGATTCCCTCGGTGATGTTTATTGGAATTGATAGATAACTGTTCATTATAATTGCCAACACAAAAAAGAAAATAAAATAGGGTATTTTTATTCGTCTTCCTTTTCCCTTAAAGAGAAAAACCGAGAGCAGTGTAAGGGGAATGATCCACAGAGCACGAGCCAGTTTTACCGTTGTTGCCACTTTCAAAGCCTCATCTCCAAAAGTATAGGCTGCTCCTACCACAGAACTTGTGTCGTGGATTGCAATCGCGCACCAAAGCCCGAATTGGTTCTGTGTAAGTTCGAAAAAATGCCCTAACGGCGGAAAAATTATTAAAGCAACCGAATTCAACAGGAAAACCACTCCCAAGGAAATAGAAATATCCTTTTCAGTAGCATTGATCACAGGTGCCACCGCAGCAATGGCACTTCCTCCACAAATTGCGGTCCCGGAATTGATCAAATGACCGGTTTTACGATCCATTTTCAAGAGCTTTACAAGAAAATATCCAAGGACTAAAGTAGCGGCAATTGAAAAAACGGTCAGGATAAACCCCTCCTTTCCGGCACGGAACGTTTCGGTCAGATTCATTCCAAATCCCAATCCAACCACTGCAATCTTTAATAGCCAATTGACCACTCGAGCATTCAAGTCGAGAAAAGGATGCCCAAAAATATACGCGAACAGAAAACCACCTACCAACGCTACAGGGCTACTCACATATCCCAAAATACAAAGCACCATGGCAAGAAGAAACAAGACTTTGGTAAGCGTGGGATTATTGACGATGTGGGTCTTCACTTCAAAATTGAAAAAATAACGTTTACTTGGAACCGTACTTCGTGCTGATTCACACAAAAGAAACAATATGGGATCGAGCACCGCAACTTATAGATAATTTCTGAAAATCAATCAAAATTTAAAGATAGTTTCTTTACCCGCATCTTCCTAAAAAATAGAAAGACTTCTCGTTTGCAGAATTTACTGACCAATCAAATAAAGGTTTTGGCTAAGCAACCACTATTCAAAATAAACCGCTTCAAAAACCGCCAGTATTGTATCGGGGCTTTTTATTAGTGTCAATTCATCATCCATAAGCGTATATGAATCGGTCAGCTCCAACATTTTTAAGAATTCCGCCTCTTTGATGTCGATTTCTGGACAGGCCATAAGGGTAGCAGCAATATGATAAAAAAGAATTCTATTGTCGTTTCCCACGTTAAAACTCCCAAAAAGTGTATTGCAACCCGTAAAACCGGTAACCGTATTATCTTCCGATCTGAGTTTAAAATAAACTTCCCTTTGCTGGTTCTCGGCCATTTCAACAGGTTCATCATCGATTGATTTCAGACGCCAGTATTTATCGGTTATTTCTTCAGAAGAAAGTATCTGTTTATTGAAAACAGCCAAAATAGTTTCATCGACGGCCAAGAACTCCAAACGATCTCCAATAATTTTATAAGAAGAAGCATCCGAAAAAACCTGGAAGAATTCCCTCTCGACAGATTGCGTTTCCTCACAGTACATTTTGGTGGCCATCATAGAGGAAAATTGGATCATATTATTTGAACCGAAATTGTAAGTTCCCCCGAATTCATTGCAACCAGCGAACCCTGAAATGGCGTTGTCTCTGTATAATGTAAACCCTATTGTATTCCTGTTTTCTGCCGAAACTGTCTTGTCCTCGCCTCCAAAGCGCTCAAGTTTCCAAAAGACTTCAGTTGGAAACCCGGTACCATTTTGTGACGAGCCCTTATTTGGCAGTGGTTTGCAACCGTGGAACAAAATAACCATAAATATGAATGGTATAAATCTTAATTTCATTTTACTTCTATAACATTAAAATTTTATGATTCCCTCATCATTACCCATCAATTTGGAAAACTAAGTTTTTTTGAACAAACACGACCTTTATCAAACGCTAAAACCATCCCAAATTTATCAAACCAGATATATCCAATCGCCAGTTGAATTGTGCCTTTTGATACTTGTAAACCCAATGGTTTTATGACTGGGAATCCTTTACATCTTCTTCATTGATATCTTCATATTTCTCAATGGCCTCTTCATCTTCTGGGTTTTTGGGCGGTTTTTCCAGAGTTCCATTTTTTTGCTTTCTATACTCCCTTTCCTGTTGTGCGTTATGCTTATCAGGATCATTGGGTTGTTGCTGAGGTTTCTTCTTTTTATCCTTATTTGTTGCCATCTCATTGATTTTTAAGTTGAAAATAAAGATAGGACAGAATAATGTTCCCACCATGAATTCTAACAAAACCTTGGGACTTTTCTAAATACATTATGCAAAAACCTGGTTGATAATTGAAATGGATTTTGGTCTTTTGTAGCCATGGACATGAAGGCTATAGTAAGCCAATAGAAGGTCCAGTAAATTCATTCGCGCTGATTTGGACAGTTTTATTAATCTTATATTTTGGAGGGTAGTATCGAAAAAAAGCCTTAAAGTATCCACAGTTTGACCTTCCAAGCAATATTCAGAGGTTTTGGATTCTTGAAAATTTCCTTCTGAAATATTGAAGAACCTATATTCTTTGTTGGAGGAATCAGGATAGAACCCGAGAAAATGGCTTAACCGGAGTAAAAAATAAATATGGAAATTGGCCACGTTGTCATGTGCATCCAACCACAGTAACGACTCTTCCAGAAAACTGTACAACCAAATATTGGATTCTTCTTCTCGAATGGAGTTTTTACAAATTTCGGCCAAAAACATCGCCAAACTAGATTTTATGATGTTGGTGTGAAGGGAAACATAAGGGGTTGCTATTCTAGCTTCCTTGAGATATTCAAGCGTTCCTTTGTTTTTGTGGGTCGCTACGATGTCCAGTTGGGTGAGTGGTTGAAAATAGGATGCTTTTAGGGCCGACTTTCTGGATTTCAGTATATTTCGCAACAAATAATTCTTTATGCCATTGTTTTCTGTATAGCAACATACAATAAAATCAGCTTCAGAATACTTGATGGCGGAAAAGACGATGGCTTTGGTATTAACAATCATTACCGGATTATCATGATTTTAGAAACCTTGGTTTCGGCGAAATCCTCGGTGGTGACCAAAACCAAATAAACACCCGAACGCACCTTATATTTTCCGAATGCTGTTGTATCCCAAAGCACACTTCCTCCTTTTGATACCGATTCAAACACCAAATTCCCTGTAATATCCGTAATCTTTACATTTGCCTGTGCAGTAAGTCCATCAATAGTAATACTGCCTTCAAATCCTGGCCGGACCGGGTTGGGAAAAGCATGAAGCTGCGAAAGATCAGCCCGTGGGGCGGTGGCGGTTCCTTTATAGGCAACAAGACCCTGGGTAGTAGCAAAATAAACCATTCCTGTAAAAGGGTCCACCGCAATATCCTGAACATTATTGGTAGGCAATGGGGAATTGTCTTTAGTAAATCTTAAAATGGTTTCCTGTCCATCGGCAGAAAGATAAAAGACCCCCGCGCTCGCCGTAGCGATCCATTTATTGTTGGAGCCGTCTACCTCAATTGCGGTAATGGATTGCTGATACAAAAGCTCTTGGGCCACCCCGTTTTCCATAATGATTATCGGTTGGGATTGGGGCTGTGTACCTTGTTGGAAAAAACTACCAGGACTATAAACCACACGCAAGCCCCGCAGCGTGCCGATCCATAGTCTGTTTTGCGCATCTATTGCCAGAGCTCTTACGTTTGTTGATGGTAAGTTTCCATATCCTTCGTTCAAACCAATTTTATTGATCGTTCCTGAAGCTGGGTTATAACCAAAAAGACCATTGGAGTAGGTTCCAAAAAAAACATAATTTTCACGGCTTATAACGAGTTTTGTAAGCGCAAGTTCTGTGGAAGTATTAAGATGATTGGACAAGTTTACCTTTTGAAACTGACCACTGGGCGTTAATTTTATGAGACCTTTATCTACCTTGGTTTGCACAAACCACAGATTTCCTTCTTTATCAAACTGGGATCCATAAATTCGGATTCCGGCGTCGTTGGCAACTTTATCTAAGGGGCTGTTGGTTTCATCGTATAGAATTACCGGTTCCCCATCCACTATTTTGAGGAGCCCAAACTGGAATGAGCTCATGTAAACTTCTTCGGGCTGATTGGGATTTATCGTAACCTTCATCAAATCTGTGGGTTCCGCATTTACTGCGTTTTTCAATTCTTCATAGGAAGTGTTGTTCCAAACCGTGTCTTTAAGATGGCTCACCCCGTATCGTGACAAAGGAAAGGGGTTAAAATCTATGTCCGTTTCGCCAAACGACACCCAAAGTTGGCCAGCTGTTGCATCAAGTGCGAACGGTCGATTTCTAATTGGACCATTGGGCAAAATTTGTGTGGGTTGCGTACTCCCGAATGGCACAATCAAAAGCCCATCTTCCTGAGTGCCCAGATAAACATTGGAATCAAAGGCAAGTCCAGAGCGCAAATCCAGATCAAATCCCTGAACGTTGTTTATAATCTCTTCCTCCAAATAGCCGGGGGAATAAACGTGGACGGAATTGGCAGTGGTGATTGTCAATAAGTCATCTAATACTCTGAAACCTATAATATTGGAAGAGAAATTCTGCACATTACTCGAATTGCCATTTGGAGTAAATCGAATGACGCTATTCGCATTGTTCGCAGCATAAAGTTCGTCTCCAAGTGATGCCAGGCTCTTGTATCCGCCATTGATTATGGTATTCCAGTTTTGGAAGTCAATCAGATTATCATCCTGCACAATGGCCCGTTTGATACCTTCAGATTCGGTTGCTGCGAAAATGAATGGATCTTCCACCGTGGTCTGGAGAACGTTCATTTGGCTGCCACCATTTCCGATAAAGTAAGTATCGCCAAACTCTAAGCGAGCAAGATCAAAAACCGAAATTCCATATTTGGTCGCGATATACAGATTGTTCTCATATTCTTCAAAATTATTGATAAATTTCCTGTCAGGCGGAATGGTTTGCTTTTCCACAATATCAACAACTTTCATCACATGGGCCTCTCCATCTCTAATGATGTTTATAAGCCCATTTTCATATCCAACTATTAAAAATTCGAACGCTTCACTGTAATGGATTGCAGAAATAAATTCACCAGATAACCCGTTTACGGTTGAAAATGTCCTGAATTTTTGAGTGGCCAGATCATAACTGAAAACCGCATTTTCGGTTGCGGCGAACACCTTGTTATTACCGCGGGCAATATCCTTGATAGACACGTAGGAAAAATGGCCCGTCCAACGATCCTGAAAGTTTTGAGCACCAACAAAAAATGGCATCGCAAAAAGCAAAAAAGCGACCAGTCGCTTCATAAAAACAGTTTTGATATTAACACGCTAAAATAGTATTTATTGCCCATAATACAACGGAAAAAGCCAACCCATAATTATATCCAAAATTGACCAAAACATAATACACGAAACGGAAAGTTGTTAATTATGGAACATATCCTGAATGAAGATCATGCAAATTGAACGCTCTGCCTACTTTTTTAGTAAGTTTTTATTGAAAATTATAGATATTTTTACTATTTAAACGAATTTATTTCAGCGTTAGTTTTGTTTTTATATATTTGTCATGCTTAAACCGATAACCTACTAACCCAAATGAACTCCAAATTATTACTAATTGTGCCCTTCTTGTTCCTATTCCTGAAGCAAGACGCTTATAGCCAATTTGAATTTTCAAATGAGATCGGGATATTGGTGGGGCCTGTGATGCTTTACTCTGATTTTGGAGAGCGCAACAATTTTGAAACCAATACGGGAAACGTCGGGTTTGGAATAGGGGTCACGCATCATATGAATTTTGCCTACACTGGAATTTCCTATTTTAGTGAACATTTTAAAGTTCGAAACGAAATTGATTTCCACACCACAAATTTGAGGCATTATGGAAGATGGGTGGATGAAGCAAGAACAAGTGATTTTGCTGATTATCTGCGGGCAAAAAGAGGTTCAGTTAATGTGTTTGAAATCGGAACGCATCTGGAATATTACCCCTTGAGCATTCTAGATTTTGAATACGAAGCTTTTAAAGTTACTCCATTTTTTACCCTAGGAATACACTGGGTCAGCTATAATGCAAAAATCACTACAGACTATCCAACTGGCCTAGTTTGGCCGGGCAATAAATATAACAGAGAGGCTTTTCAACAAGGATCTGGATCAACCTTCGCCGGAATGGGAAGCGTTGGAATTCGATATAAACTCACGCAAATGACCGATTTAACGCTGGAAAGTCGTTGGCAATACTACTTTAGTGATTTTGTGGATGGTCTTAATCCAAAGGTTTCTGAAAACAAATCCAATGACTGGATCTATTGGTTGAATGTAGGTTACATCTATTACTTGGATTAATCTCCTTTCCATAAACAACTACTCCTCCGACACTTTTTTTTAAAAAACTCTCCTGAGAACAATGGTCAGTTGTGTTCAAACGCTGTTAGAAACACAGAATCTTTCATAGACGAAAAGAAAATTCCTTCAATTGTTCTATTGTTTTTACGCATGTTATAATTAAATAGCGACCTTTTTTTCTCCATCTATCCAAATCGGAAAAACAATGGGTACATTTCGATGTTGACACTTATTTAATAAATTTTTTACAATAGCAAATCTCAAAGTTAGTATTTTTGAAGTCCGAATCAGGAACAACTACTTTATACGTTGCCAATCCGTAATCCGATTAACATAATGGATAATAAAATCGTCGCTTTAGTCTTTATAGTATTACTTATTATGTCTTGTGACCAAGACAAAAATACCGAATTTAGCACAAAGACCTTGACTGAAAATGATTTGGAAGTTTGCACCGACACTCCATGTCCTGAAATTACGATCAATTATGTAAAGGCACTCGGTGTAAATGCTGAAAAGATCAACAGTAAGATTGAGCAATTTATTATTGCTGCAATTGAATTTGGGGAGGACGAAAAAACCATTGCAAAAACCATAAACGAAGCTGCAACAAACTTCGCCAGAGGATATCATAACGATAAAGTTGAGTTTCCGGATATGGCAGGACCCTATGTTGCGGAAATCTCTGTGAGGGAGCTTTTTAGATCCAACAACCATATTTCATTTGAACAACGAGCATACCTTTTTACAGGTGGAGCACACGGTTACGAGGCCACTTCCTTCCTAAATATTGATCCCGAAACCGGAAGCGAACTTGGTTCTCGGGAATTATTTATGGACAAAGAGAACTTCATGACTTTTGCAGAGGAAAAGTTCCGGGAGCAGCAAAATATAAGGAAAGACCAATCCATTAACGAATCAGGATTCTGGTTCGAGAACGATACTTTCTACCTACCCAATACTGTAGGTTTTACCCAAAACAATCTTATTTTTGTATACAACCAATATGACATTGCCAGTTATGCTGATGGACCGATCGAACTTAAAATAGCCAAAGAGGAAGCGATGCCATTTCTAACGAAGCGATAAACAAGAATAAATTCAATGAAAAAAGTATATTATTTATCCACCTGTGATACTTGTAAACGCGTAATGTCCGAAATTGGGATCCCTTCTAATTTCAAAAAACAAGACATCAAAAAGAAAGCAGTAACAGAGCAGGAACTCGATGAACTTAAGAAACTTGCTGGGAACTACGAAGCACTTTTCAGCAAAAGGGCCAAGCTTTTCCATTCCCGCAATCTAAAAAATGAGAATCTTTTAGAAACGGATTACAGAAAACTACTATTGGAACATTATACGTTTTTTAAACGGCCGGTAATAATCAATAACGATACAATTTTTATAGGAAGTAGCTCCAAAACCATTGCGGCTGCCAAAAAATCCATACATTTCGAATAATGGACAAACGGTCCTTGGCGCTTTTGGCCGCAACGGCAACCGAAACTTTTTATGGCATCAACCATACCATTGCCAAAGGACTTATGCCCCATATAATTCAGCCTTACGGATTTATCGTTTTAAGGGTCGGAGGTGCCGCCCTCCTTTTTTGGGCGCTGAGTATATTTACTAAATCTGAAAAAATTGAAGCACAAGATTATTGGCGTGTTTTTTTATGTGCACTTTTTGGAATGGTACTTAATATGCTGATGTTCTTTAAAGGTTTGAGTCTGTCTACGCCTATAAACAGTGCAGTTTCTATGACAATAGCACCTATAATATTGTTGTTGCTATCCGCCTTTATTTTGAAGGATCGCATTACCTGGATCAAATCCTTGGGAATCATTTTCGGACTGTCAGGGGCCTTGGCGCTAATTTTACTTCAGGAAAAAACACAATCCAATGCCGAAAATATTCCTTTGGGCAACCTGCTTTTTGTGCTAAATGCCATTTCGTATTCTTTCTATTTGATTTTGGTAAAACCTCTGGTTGCCAAATACAATGCAATCACCTTGCTTAAATTTTTCTTCCTCATCGCGTTTTTTATAAATCTGCCTATTGGCTATTCCGAAGTGATACAAATTGAATGGACACAATTGAACTTCTCCGAGATTGCGCAAATTCTTTTCGTAATTGTGGGAACCACCTTTTTAACTTATTTGTTCAACATATTTGCTCTAAAGCAACTAAGCCCATCAACAATTGGTGTATTCATTTACTTGCAACCCTTGGTGGCAACAACTTTTGCCATCCTGATGGGTGCCGATTCTTTAAATGCGCTTCGGATTGGAGCGGCGCTCACTATATTTATCGGGGTGTTTTTAACTACAAGAAAACCAAAGTTTACACCCCAAATGAAGCTTTAAACCGATTCAATATCGGACGGTCGCATTCCAAATTTTCGGGTGTCTTTCTTGGTAAGGATTTTAAAACCGTCTGCTTTGTCCGCAGTTTCAAAAGCACTCATTAGCTCCTTCGGAAGAGCAGTTAATTTGCGGGTTTCCATATTGATCCAAGCGCCCATCATCTCGCAATGTGCCATATGTTTTCCTTTTTTGTCGTAAAAATCGTGCAAGAACGTAAAGTACATCCCGTCTTCAGAAAGACCTTTAAGTTGAAGGGTGACACTAATGGGGTTTCCAGGAAACACCTCCCGGAAATAATAAATATGCTCATAAAATGCCACCGGACCGAGATTCCATTTGGCCAATATTTGCTGTCCCAAACCTTTTCCCATTAAGAAATCCATCCGCGTATGGCTCATAAAATCTATGTACGAACTGTTCCTCAAATGACGGTTTGCATCAACATCGCTCCAGCGTATTTCAAAATTTTTGGTGTACATATTGTTTTTTTTACGAATTTAATCTACTTCTGCCGTGCGGACAATGGATGAACGTTAAATAAAGAAATTTGAATTAATTACCTTTGCAGTCCTAATATATCAATATGATCCAATCCATGACCGGATATGGCAAAGGAGTTGTCCAAATGCCTTCCAAAACAATTACCATCGAGCTAAAATCGCTCAACAGCAAATCCTTTGATTTAAACATGCGGATGCCATCGTCCTATAGAGAGAAAGAACTCGAAATCCGGGACTTATTATCAAAATCATTACAACGCGGAAAGGTGGATTTCACGTTGAACATTGAGGCCACAGATGCTCAAACTACCTCACAACTCAACGAGGTGGTTATCAAAAAATATATCGCCCAATTAGCGAATATTGTCAATGGCGACCCTGTAGAACTTTTGAAAATGGCGGTACGCATGCCCGATGCGCTTAAGACCGAGCATGAAGAAATTGATGACAAAGAGTACAAAGCCATTACAAAAGCCCTCGACAAAGCTCTTAAAGCCATCAATAAATACAGGAGCCACGAGGGCAAAACATTGGAAAACGATTTCAGAAAACGAAGCAAAGCCATTTCAGAATTGCTGGATCAGGTTGTAACAATGGATCCAGAACGGATTTCAGGAGTGAAAAATAGGCTTAGAAAAGCATTGGCAGATCTAAAAGAAAATGTGGACGAAAATCGATTTGAGCAGGAATTGATCTATTATCTTGAAAAATTTGATATAACCGAGGAAAAAGTGCGGTTAAAAAACCATCTTGATTATTTTGAAAAATCCATGGATTCCAGCGATTCCAACGGAAAAAAATTAGCCTTCATCACACAAGAGATTGGGAGGGAAATCAACACAATTGGCAGTAAGGCGAATTATGCTCCGATGCAGCAGTTGGTTGTCCAGATGAAGGATGAACTGGAAAAAATCAAGGAACAATCATTAAATGTGTTATAATGGAAGGAGGAAAGTTGATAGTGTTTTCGGCACCTTCGGGAAGTGGGAAAACGACAATAGTGCAGCACCTGTTGCAACAGGAAGATCTTAATTTGGAATTCTCCGTGTCCTGTACCTCCCGTGCAGCCCGAGCGGGAGAAATTGATGGGAAAAATTACTATTTCATTTCTTTGGAAAAATTTAAACAACACATCAAAAACGGGGATTTTTTGGAATGGGAAGAAGTGTATCGCGACAATTTCTACGGCACTTTAAAAACCGAAGTGGAACGTATTTGGAGCAACGGGAAAAATGTTATTTTTGATATCGATGTGGTTGGAGGTCTTCGGATAAAGAAGAAATTTCCAGAAAAGACATTGGCGGTATTCGTAAAACCGCCAAGTATTGACGAACTCAAGATCCGATTGAAAAAGCGAATGACCGAAAGTGAGGACCGGATCAATATGCGAATCGCAAAAGCTTCGGTAGAACTGGCCACTGCCCCACAGTTTGATTACATCATTAAAAATCACGACTTGGATATTGCACTTGAAGCTGCCCAAGGATTGGTCAGGAAATTTTTAAAACAACAATAAGACTATTGTAAATAACCGCAGTTAATCCAGAATCATTATCAAACCAAAAGCGGCAAAAAAAACAGGGCTCTTCTTTGGCACGTTCAATCCAATTCACATTGGACATTTGATCATAGCCAATTATATGGTCGAATTCAGTGATCTTGACGAGGTATGGTTCGTGGTTACCCCGCACAATCCGCACAAAAAGAAAAAATCATTACTTGAAGGTCACCACCGCCTTGCCATGGTTCAAATTGCCATTGAGGAATACCCCAAGCTCAAGGCGAGCAATGTAGAATTCCATCTTCCCCAACCTAATTACACCATACATTCCTTAGTCCATTTAGAAGAAAAGTATCCGCAACATACGTTCTGCTTAATTATGGGTGAAGACAATTTAAAAAGTTTTCCAAAATGGAAAAACCACGAATTGATCCTTGAACGCTATCCAATTTACGTCTATCCAAGAATTTCAGAAGGAACTGTTGACAGTTCGTTTTATTTAATCCAGAAGGACGGCACCAAGCAGTTCCACGAAAAAATAACAAGTGTACCAGCACCTATAATTGAACTCTCTTCCACATTTATAAGAAATGCGATAAAAGACAAGAAGGACATTCGTTCAATGGTTCCTCGTGAGGTATGGAAATATATGGATGAGATGAATTTCTACAAAAACCTATAAAAACCGGATTTGACATTTTCTAAAGCCGATCCTGTTGTCAAAGAAAGCAAATTTCGACTTCCCCACAACTGTTTATTTTGAATTACGTATTTTTGAAACTTATTTTTGATGGATTTTTATCCAATTTACTAACATTACATAAATTGGATTTGAAAAATTTAAAACAAAACAATCGAGAAAAGAATTCTAATTTCAAGATCAAAATAATCTTAAAAAACTTAAACCTTGGACAAGCCTAAATTTGCGGTATTCGGCGGAGGAAGCTGGGCAACGGCAATTGTAAAAATGCTATGTGAAAATTTGGATGAAGTGGGCTGGTATATGCGGAGCACTTCCAACGTCCAACATATCAAAAAACACGGCCATAACCCCAATTACCTGAGTTCAGTGGAGTTCAAGCTGGAACAGCTCAGACTCAGCAACGACATAAACGAAACCGTTGAATGGGCAGATTACCTCATTTTTGTGATCCCATCGGCATTTCTTCACCGAGAGTTGGAAAAGCTTACAGTTTCGTTGAGTGACAAAGTGGTTTTTTCCGCCATCAAAGGGATCGTACCCGAAACCAGTCTTATCGTAGGCGATCATTTCAACACATTTTATAATGTACCGTTCAATAACCTGGGAGTCATTTCAGGACCTTGCCACGCCGAAGAGGTAGCTCTCGAAAGGCTTTCATATTTGACAATTGTGAGCGCTGTCAGTGAAAAGGCCCAAATTGTGGCCGATGCCATGAGCAGTGATTATATTAAATGTTCCATTAGTGACGATGTTCTTGGAACGGAATATGCCGCTGTTCTCAAAAACATCTATGCGGTTGCTGCGGGAATTGCGCATGGGCTTGGATATGGAGACAACTTTCAAAGCGTTCTGATGAGCAACGCCATCCGGGAAATGAAAAGATATGTAAAAAAAGTTCATAAAATGAAGCGCGACATCAATGGATCCGCCTATCTTGGTGATCTTTTGGTTACTGGCTACTCTATTTTCAGCAGAAACAGAATGTTTGGAACCATGATCGGCAAAGGCTACACAACGAAAAGTGCCCAACTGGAACTAAGCCAAATAGCTGAAGGATACTATGCCACAAAAAGTGCTTACCACCTAAACCATCAAAAAGGGAAAAAGAGAGCCAAAACTCCTATAATAGATGCAGTTTATCAAATTCTTTATGAAAATAAAGACCCTTAAAAAACATTTAAGAAGCTGACCGATAAGTTGAATTGATCTTCTAAAGTTCAAAAGGAAACAAAAACCAAAAATCCTCGAATATTCACTGTGAATATTCGAGGATTTTTGGTTTTTAAAAATTACGGTTAATCTATACTTTCTGGTAATTGTTCAAAACCCATATTAAAAAGTGTAAACCCAAAAACATCGGCAAATTGCTCAATTGTTTTGCTCACCGGTGTTCCCGCACCGTGTCCCGCATCGGTTTCAATCCGGATCAAAACAGGGTTCTCGCCAGTTTGTTTGGCTTGCAATTCTGCAGCAAATTTAAAACTGTGCGCCGGAACTACCCTATCATCATGATCGGCAGTGGTGATTAAAGTGGCGGGATATTCAACGCCTTCTTTCACATTATGCAACGGAGAATAGCCTTTTAAGTATTCAAACATTTCTCTGTCATCCTCGGAAGTGCCATAATCATAAGCCCAACCGGCGCCAGCAGTAAAAGTGTGATAGCGCAGCATGTCCAAAACGCCCACAGCTGGAATGGCTACTTTCATTAAATCTGGACGTTGTGTCATTACGGCACCGACCAACAGACCTCCATTGGAGCCACCTCGCAAGGCTAAGTAGTCACTGGAAGTATAGTTGTTATCAATCAGATACTCAGCAGCGGCTATAAAATCGTCAAATACATTCTGCTTCTTCATTTTTATTCCTGCATTGTGCCAATTCTTCCCGTATTCCCCGCCACCTCGAAGATTTGGAACAGCATATATTCCGCCTTGTTCCATCCAAACGGCATTGGCGATATTAAAGCTCGGGGTAAGACTTATATTGAATCCTCCGTAACCAAACAATATAGTCGGGTTTTTCCCATCTAATGGCAATCCTTTTTTATGGGTTATTAGCATTGGTATCTTTGTACCATCCTTTGAAGTATAGAAAATTTGTTTGCTTTCATAATTCTCCGGGTTAAAATCTATTGATGGTTTAACAAAAAGCTCGGAATCCCCACTGCTAATCTCATACTTATAAATACTTGGTGGAGTAACATAATTGGTGAAAGAATAATAAAGTTCTTTCTCCTCTTTCTTAGTCCCAAAACCGCCTGCCGATCCTACTCCGGGAAGTTCAATCTCACGAATCAGGTTTCCTTCGTAGTCATATTGTTTGACCTTAGAAACTGCGTCTACCATATAATTTGCAAAAATACTTCCACCACCTGTACTCGGAGAAAGTACATTTTCAGTTTCCGGAATCAAGTCCTTCCAGTTTTCAGGAGAAGGTTGTGTAGCATCCACGGTAACGATTTTTTTGTTGGGCGCATTCCTATTGGTAACAATAAAGAGTTTGGAACCCACATTGTCCAACACATAGGAATCGGTATCCGTATTGTCGAGAATGACCGTGAAATCAGAATTTGGTTTTGTCAAATCCTTAATAAAAAGTTTGTTGCCCGAGGTTGAAACGCTGGCGCTAATAATAAGGTATCGATCATCTTCTGTAACGGAAGCTCCGATATATCGATGTTTTTCTTCAGCGGTTGCTCCAAAAACAATCTGGTCCTCGCTTTGGGGAGTTCCCATTTTATGGTAAAAAACTTTGTGCTGATCGGTTTTTGCGGAGAGCTCACTCCCAACAGGCTTGTCGTAACTGGAGTAATAGAACCCTTCTTCACCTTTCCAAGAAAGTCCGCTAAATTTAATATCCACCAAGGTATCGCCAATCAATTCTTTGGATTCTGAATCCATAATCAGGACTTTTCGCCAGTCACTCCCTCCTTCCGATATGCTATATGCAAGTAGGTTACCGCTTTTGGAAAAACTGATCTGTCCCAAAGATATAGTGCCGTCTTCCTTAAAAGTGTTTGGGTCCAAAAAAACCTCCGCGGTTTCAGGATCTTCGCCAGTTTTATACCGATACAGAACGAATTGATTTTGTAAACCATCATTTTTGTAGAAATAAGTATAGTTCCCTTCTTTATATGGAGCACCGACTTTTTCATAGTTCCAAAGATCGGAAAGTCGGTCTTTTAATTCGTCGCGGAACGGGATTTTTTCCAAATAGCCAAAAGTCACTTTGTTCTGTTCCTTTACCCATTCTTCGGTTTCGGCGCTACGATCATCCTCCAACCATCTATATGGATCCTTTATCTCAATGCCAAAATAGGTGTCCACGGTGTCAACTTTTTTTGTTTCAGGATAGACCAAAGAACTTGATTCTTTTTTAGGTTCTTCTTTACAGCTTGCAAAGCACAGAACAATAATTGCAGGAAAAATTAAGGATTTCATAAATGATGATTTTTGAGAAAAGCAAATATACTATAATTTAAGTGTAAGGAAAACAGTGCAAATCCAAAAGAATAAGCGTTTATTTCAAGTTAAAAGAAGCAAAAACATTCATTTTCACTGAAATAGAATATGAAGTTTTCAAGATATCCTATTTACTGGTCAATATAACTTGAAGTGCAAAGATGTTATTTAGCCAATATTCCCAAGAGGGATTCATGATTACACCAGTTTATTTTCAACCAAATATTCAGCAATTTGGATAGCATTTGTGGCAGCGCCCTTACGAAGGTTATCGCTCACAATCCACATATTCAAAGTATTTGGCTGCGTTTGATCCCGTCGGATCCGGCCGACAAAAACCTCGTCTTTTCCGTAGGCATAAATCGGCATGGGATATGTATTTGTATCCGGATTGTCCTGAAGCTTCAACCCAGATGTGTTGTGAAGGAGTATTCGAACTTCTTCCAATTCAAAATCGTTAAAAAATTCCACATTTACAGCTTCACTGTGACCACCAATAATAGGAACCCGAACGGCTGTTGCGGTTACGGAGAATGATTGGTCATCGAATATTTTTTGAGGTTCTCTGGCCAATTTAAATTCCTCTTTCGTGTATCCATTATCTTCAAAAAC
>CAZMDY010000002.1:0-42848 GCA_964565295.1 uncultured Aequorivita sp.
TTCGCTTTTCCTACATAGAGCAATTTCCCGTCTTTGTCAAAATATTGATAGACTCCAGGGGAATCGGGAAGTGTTGAAATCTGGAGCGTTATCGAATTATTTGCCATAGGTCCAAAGATACGGATTGCATCAGTTTTTCATAATGGTTTACAACTCGAATAAATTTGGTTGTGTAGCCGAGTTCTTTAAAAACTTGAAGCTTGATGGCCTCAGACCAATTGGAAGAGTTTTCCGGGCAATGGTCGTATCACTCCTTTCAGCTCCATATTCATAAGCAATGTTGCAACTTTGAACACAGGCATTTTACATTCAAGGGCGATGATGTCCAAAAGTTCTTTTTCTTTGTCTTTCAAGAATCCAAAAATCATTTTCTCATCATCATCGAGTTCGACAAAAAGTTGCGTTTGCCTTGGTCTTGGGGCTTCTTGCAGTTTCCATCCAAGGTGGTAAATTAAATCAGCGGCGCTGGTAAGAAGGTGGGCTTTTTGTTGTTTTATCAAATTGTTGCATCCCGTACTTTGCGAATCGGAAATCCTTCCAGGAACGGCAAAAACCTCTCTGTTGTATGAATTTGCAATATCCGCAGTTACTAAGCTTCCGCCTTTTTCTGCAGATTCAATAACGATGGTTGCTTGTGAAAGCCCGGCAATGATTCGATTTCGCTTCAGAAAATTGGTTTTATCAAACTTGTCGCTGCTCCAAAATTCGGTGTAGAACCCGCCGTTTTCCTCTAATTTTTCAACGTATTTCTTGTGGTCCCTGGGATAGATTTGATTTAGGCCGTGAGCTAAGCATCCGATGGTTTGTAAATTGTTCTCAATCGCGGCTTTATGGGCACAGATATCAATTCCATAAGCAAAACCCGAAACGATTACGGGATTTAATGGCGCCAGTTCTTCTATGAGGTTTTGGCAGGCAACCTTGCCATAATTGGTTATTTTTCGGGCACCGACAATGCTGATGATTTTTTTGTTTACCAAATCTATATTTCCCTTATGGAAAAGTAATAGCGGCCCGTCCAAACAATGTTTTAATTTCTCGGGATAGTCCTTGTCCTGAAAATAGCTCCAGGAAATTAGGTTGTCCTCAATAAACTTTAGTTCCTCGTCCGCTTGCTCCAGTTGTTTTGTCAAATCTATTTCCCTAACGCGCAAAGTGCCGATGCCGTTTATTTTGGCAAGATTGATTTTTTTCTCTTTAAAAACCCCTTCGGCCGAGCCAACTTTCTGCAGAAGTTTTTTGGCAGAAACATCTCCTAGATTTGGAGTTTTCTGCAAAGCAAGGGTATAGCGAAGTTCACTTTTCGAAAGCATGGCAATTTGTTTAGCGGGGAGGAAAATTTAAAAATACAATAATTTCTGTTGTTAATAAATTTCAGGTACAAAAAACGGACAATCCCTAAAAAAAGCTACCTTTGTTTTATGCAACTTTCCATCTACATATCTGATTTATTATACCGATACGAATGTGTAATAATCCCCGGTTTTGGGGCTTTTTTGACTCAATCCCGGCCTGCCTCGATTGATGAAAGCACCAGCACATTCCACCCTCCGTCCAAAGTACTTTCGTTCAATAGGCAATTACAGGTAAACGATGGCCTGTTGGCAAATTATGTTGCTTCAGTGGAAAAATGCAGTTATGAAACTGCTCTTCAAAAAGTCCGTGGTTTTTCCGTATTTCTAAATTCCGAATTGAATTCAGGAAAAACCGTATCGTTAAAGAACATTGGAGAATTTTCCATAAATACTGAACAGTCAATACAATTTGAACCGGAGAACAAACAAAATTTCAGCACCTCGGCTTTTGGCCTCACGAGTTTGATTTCTCCAAAAATAAGTCGACAAGAAGCATTTGTTTCTGCAGAAAAGGAAAAAGCGCCCATTCCGCTTTCATCTAACGGAAAAAAATTCAGGCCATATTTAAAGTATGCGTCAATTGCGGCCATAGCAGTTTTTGCCATTGGACTGGGAGGGGCAAAACTTTACGAGAACCAAATTCAAAAACACAACTTGACCGAGCGGCAAAAAGCAAGCTCCTTGGTAGAAAATCAAATACAGCAAGCCACTTTTGTTATTGAAAACCCGTTGCCTGCCCTTCGTATTCAACTCCATAAACAGACGGGAAAATACCACATAGTGGCAGGAGCTTTTAGAATGGAGGAAAATGCCAATAAAAAATTGGAACAACTTCGGGCAAAAGGATATTCACCAATGAATATCGGCACCACACGTTATGGTCTTCATCAAGTGGTATATTCAAGTTTTAGCGATCGGATTGAAGCTATTAATGAATTGCACAAAATTCAAAAAGCAGAAAACCCTGATGCTTGGCTGTTAGTCCAAGAACTGGAATAATCCTAATTATACTGGGAAATATCATCAAAGGAACGGCTTTTATATTCCATTTATTTACAAGTTATTTTAAATTCAGCTTTTTTCAATCTTCGTTTTATTGTTCATTATCTTTGAAAAAAAAATTGGTCAATGACTCCCAAAACCCCGAGTGAATCGCTTACAATTATAACCGACTTGGTCCTGCCAAGTGAAACCAATCCCATTGGCAATATGTTTGGGGGTGAATTATTAGCGAGAATGGACCGTGCCGCAAGCATAGCCGCCCGTCGGCACAGTAGACGGATTGTTGTAACTGCCTCGGTTAACCACGTTGCATTCAGCAAAATGATTCCACTGGGAAGTGTGGTCACAGTTGAAGCAAAAGTTTCCAGAGCTTTTTCAAGCTCCATGGAAATATATATGGAAGTTTATATTGAAGACCGTGAAAGTGGCGATCGGAGTATATCCAACGAGGCCATCTACACTTTTGTGGCAGTCAATGAAAGTGGAATTCCAGTAAAAGTACCCGAACTTATTCCTGAAACAGAACTCGAAAAAGAACGATATGAAGCTGCCCTGCGCCGAAAACAATTGAGTTTATTGCTAGCAGGAAAAATGAAACCAAGTGAGGCCACTGAGCTCAAAGCCCTTTTCCAATAATAACCCAACTCGCTCTTCTGTTAATTATTAATCAATGTGCTATCGGGCATTCCTCCTTTTTGGTTAAATTGCATTCATAATAAAATTCTATGAACATTGCCATTCTTTCGCGCGGGGAGGCCCTTTACTCCACCAAGAGTCTTTTCAACGCTGGAAAAGTTCAAAATCACAGTATGGAAGTCTTGGATCCCACATATTGCAGTCTGGCGATCGAGATAGGAAAACCTATTCTTTATTATCAAGGCGAAAGGATCGATGATATTCAAGCAATTATTCCAAGAATCGGAGCATCAAATACCAATTATGGAACCAATGTGGTGCGTCATTTTGAGGCGATGGGAGTTTTTACCGTCGCATCGGCCGAAGGAATAGTAAACAGTAGAGATAAGTGGAAAAGCTTTCAAATATTGGCCAAAAATGGGATTCCTATGCCCAAAACCTTTTTCCCGTCCTTTTATGATTTTGAAGAACAACTCGCAACCTTTGCTGGCAAACCCATAATCATAAAACTTTTGGAAGGCACCCATGGTGAAGGCGTCATCCTTACTGAAAGCTACCAAAATGCCTTGTCCACCATTGAAACCTTGAATGCTGCTGGCGTAAAATTTCTCCTCCAGGAATTTATAGAGGAAGCCAATGGAGCTGATGTTCGAGCTATTGTTGTGGATGGCGTGGTTGTGGCGGCGATGAAACGAAATTGCAAAATCGGTGATTTTCGGAGCAATCTGCATCGCGGGGGCACTTCTGAAAAGACCACCTTATCCGCTTCCGAAGAAAAAATTGCAATCAAAGCCGCACGCACCATGGGTCTTGGTTTCTGTGGCGTCGATATCCTTCAGTCCAAAACAGGTCCGCTTGTTCTCGAAATAAACAGTACTCCTGGCCTTGAAGGCATTGAAAAAACATCAGGAAGAAATATTTCAAAAAGCGTTATCGGTTTTATTGAAAGAAACAAAATTCAGCCACTAACAGGTAGAAGAAAAATTGGTGCTCTATAATACATTCGGAATTGTATATCTTGCACTTAAAAGGTTAAGAATTGAAACGAAACATCGGGAGAATAGATAAGGCTGATTTTCCGCTCTTGGATTTATATGATATTGAAGTGAAAATTGACACTGGGGCGTATACCTCATCAATCCATTGTAAAAATGTAAAGATAGAGGATGGCTACCTGAAGTGTAATTTTCTTGATCCCGAACATCCAAGTTATCATGGAAAAGAAATTGTTTTTGATGCGTATGACGTTAAAGTGGTTAAGAGCAGCAACGGTCAATCTGAAGCCCGCTATCGAATTAAAACCGAGATCCTGCTTTTTGGAAAGACCTATGACATATTCCTAACGCTAAGCGACAGGGAAGAAATGCGATTTCCTGTGCTTTTGGGAAGAAACTTCTTAAGCAAAAAATTTAATGTTGATATTAACAAAACGAATCTTTCCTTCAAATTAAAAAACAAAAATGAACATTAAGATATTATCTGCCAACGCAAATCTTTATTCAACAAAACGCCTTATAGAAGCTGCCAAGGCCAGAAAGCATGATGTAGAGGTCATCAATCATTCAAAATGTGATATCGTTATTGAAAAAAAGAACCCGGTAATTATGTACAAGGGCCATAAATTGGGGCATACGGATGCAGTTATTCCTCGAATCGGAGCTTCAGTCACCTTCTATGGAACGGCTGTTGTTCGCCAATTTGAAATGTCGCGTGTATTTACCACCACAGAATCTCAAGCTCTGGTCCGATCGCGCGATAAACTTAGGAGCCTACAAATCCTCGCTCGGGCCGGCCTGGGCTTGCCAAAAACCGTTTTCACCAATTATTCAAAAAACGTTAAGGAAATAGTGGACCAAGCCGGTGGTGCACCCGTTATAATCAAACTGCTCGAAGGGACCCAAGGGATTGGCGTTATTTTGGTCGAAACCCGCAAAGCTGCCGAATCGGTCATTGAAGCCTTCAACAACCTTCAGGCAAGGGTGATTGTGCAGGAATTCATCAAAGAAGCTGGGGGTGCCGACATCCGCGCATTTATTGTGGACGGACAAGTGGTTGGCGCAATGAAAAGACAGGCTAAAGAAGGTGAGTTTCGTTCAAATTTACACCGTGGGGGAACGGCAACCGTCATAAAATTAACTGATGAAGAAGAAACCGCTGCCATAAAAGCCGCACGGGCACTCGGATTAGGAATCGCAGGAGTGGATATGCTCCAATCCGATCGTGGGCCATTGATTCTTGAAGTAAATTCCTCTCCTGGATTGGAAGGTATAGAATCTGCCACTGGGAAAGACATTGCCAATACAATCATCAAATATATTGAACGCAACGTGTAGGCATGGCCAAAAAAAATGAAAGGGACATAATAATCTTGAATGAACGCATTGCTTTGGGCGAAAGCAAAAGGCTGGATTTTAGCATTGCAAAACTTTATACTACAACCAAAGTAGAAATCCCAATAATCATTGAACGGTCAAAAATTCCAGGCCCCACAGTTTTGATAACCGCCGCCATCCATGGTGATGAAATAAATGGGGTGGAAGTTGTAAGGCAACTAATAGCCAGAAAGTTGAATAAACCCAAACGCGGCACAATCATTTGCATTCCAATATTGAATGTTTTCGGGTTTTTAAATGGCGACCGTTCTTTCCCTGATGGCCGCGATCTGAACAGAGTTTTTCCCGGGGCCAAATCGGGCTCCCTTGCGAGCCGTGTGGCTTTTCATTTTACTAAAAAAATCTTGCCACATGCCGATTATTGTTTGGATTTTCACACTGGTGGAGCCAGCCGGTTCAACGCTTCACAAATCCGGATTAAACCAGGAGACGAGAGGCTGATGGAACTGGCAAAAGTGTTCAATGCACCTTTTACGGTATTTTCAAACACTATTGATAAATCATATCGAAATACTTGCCATAGAATGGGAATTCCGGTACTTCTTTTTGAAGGAGGAAAAAGCGGCGAAAGCAACAAACATATAGTAAAGGAAGGCGTTGATGGCGTGCTTAGATTTTTGGACCATTTAGATATGCTCAAAAGTAAAATCCCAGTGCCCGAAGCTGAAGCCAACACAATAATCATTGAAAAAACTAAATGGATACGCGCCCAAAAGAGCGGGCTTCTCCACATTAAAATAAATTGCAACAAACACGTTGAAAAAGGCGAATTTTTGGCCACCATTACCGATCCGTATGGAAAAATGCGATTTAAGGTAATAGCGCCAAATCAAGGCTATATTATCAATGTTAACCAATCGCCCATAGTTAACCAAGGCGATGCTATTTTCCATATTTCCACCTTAAATTCGGAGAATACTGAGAATGAAGAAATGGAAGACTGATTTTATATTGAAGTTTTATGATAGACAAAAAAACGCTTCGCATAAAGTATTCCAAATTACGGGAAAATCTTTCCAACGAATCTGCGGAAGAAATGAGCCTCAAAATTGCTAACCAAGCGCTAAAACTTCCGATATGGGACAAAACCTACTATCATGTTTTTCTTTCTATAACAGCAAAAAAAGAAGTCAACACCGATTACATTTTGCATATTTTGCAAGGAAAGGACAAGAGTATTGTAGTTTCCAAATCAGATTTCCAAGGGTATGGAATGAAACATTTTCTATTACAAGAGAATACGGTTTTAAAAACATCAGACTACGGTATTCCTGAACCAGTTTCAGGGATTGAAGTAAACCCAGAAATTCTGGAAGTGATCTTTGTACCGTTGTTGGCCTTTGATCTAAAAGGAAACCGAATTGGATATGGAAAAGGGTTTTATGATAGATTTTTGGAAAAATGCAGCGCAACTGCCTTGTTTGTGGGACTTTCATTTTTTGATCCCGAACCGCACATACTTTTTGAAGAAACCGATATTCCACTGGACCTTTGTATCACTCCGGAAAAATCCTTGGTATTTAAAAAGAACAACTTATCTTTATAAGATATCTTTAACTGAACAGAAATATGGAAACCCGATATGAACGCCCCGTGGGACCCCCTCCCGAAAATAATTTGGTTTGGGCAATTTTATGTACTGTTTTGTGCTGTCTTCCCTTTGGAATCGTTTCCATCCTAAAATCGACTAAAGTAAAGGATCGATGGGTATTGGGCGATTATGAAGGTGCACAACAGGCAGCTGACGAAGCCAAAAAATGGGCAATATGGGGCGCAGTGGCCGCAATTTTGTTGTGGATCGCTTATTTTCTGATTATTGTAACGATCGGATTTGGTGGATTTTTGGCTGTATAAATCAAAACTTGGGAAAATAGCACTCTTAACGGCTTTGTTAGGATGTTTCGTCTTAATATTCTTTTTTTTTAATCCCGCCACTGAACTGTTCGTTCCCTGTCCTTTTTATCTTATAACTGGGTTCTATTGTCCAGGCTGTGGGTCGCAAAGGGCCATTCATCTTTTGCTCCATGGCGATATTTTGGGAGCGTTCCGATTCAATCCGTTGATGGTCTTAACCTTACCCATTTTGATTTATGGATTGGGAACTACAATGACCAATTGGATTTTTGGAACCTCCTATAGGTTTATGCTGTTCTACAATAAACTATTTATTTTCGGGTTTTTCGGATTGGCATTGATATACTGGGTATTGCGGAATCTACCTTATCATCCATTCAAATTTCTTGCGCCCAACGTCTGACAGTTATTCTGTAGTTTCGTTTTTTGGAAATGCTTTTTTGTTGAATAACAACAAAAGGGCCACTCCCACGCTGATAGCAGAATCGGCAATATTAAATACGGGATCGAAGAATGTAAAATGATCGCCGCCCCAGATCGGGATCCATTCGGGCAAGGTGTCGTTGTACAGCGGAAAATAGAGCATATCGACAACCTTTCCGTGGAAAAGCGTGCCGTAACCTCCTTCTTCAGGCAAAAAAGTTGCAACCTGTCGAAAACTGTCGTCAAAAATAATTCCGTAAAAGACAGAATCTATAATATTCCCCATGGCTCCGGCAAAAATTAGGCTAATGCACAAAATCAATATACGCGGCGAATTTTTCCGTATTGCATCCCAAAGCCAATAGCCAATCCCACAGATTGCGACAATTCTAAAAAGAGTTAAAATGAGTTTCCCGTATGTTCCCGGAATTTTTGCGCCCCAAGCCATACCTTCATTTTCCACAAAAAGAATCCGAAACCAATCAAAAACATAAACTTCCTCGCCCAACATAAACGTGGTTTTGATATAAAATTTCGAGGCTTGATCGATTATTAAAATCAGGAGAATGACGGCGGTAGCTTTCTTAATGCCCATATTTTGTATGTTCTAGCGCTGCACAATAAAACTTTTGATGAAAAACCTTACTGCAGAAAACACCAATTTAAGTTTCTGCGCTGCGAGGTCAAAAATAGGAATATTATTTGGGATGTTTCGTCTAAAACCCCTTCTTTGTAGTACCTGCAATTTTGTTTTTAAGGTTGCTTTCTGTGGTCCAAAAAATCAATTGGTTTTCTGCTCATCGGTTGAAATCGCAAACTTTGTATTTCTTCGGCAGAAGTAAATTCAATTTTTGGCGCTACCCGAAGTTTTGCTCTAAAATGGTCCTTAATAAGCAGTAAGAGTTCTTCGGATTGGTTTTCCGAAACAATCTTTATTGTAATTTCATCGGTACCAAATTCGTTGTGAAAAATCTCAATGAAATAGCTTTCAACTTCCCTGAAAGCGTTGAGAATATTGTGCATTGCAGGGGGATAAAGTGTGGTCCCCTTGTATTTTATCATCTGTTTTTTCCGTCCCACTACCGGGCCCAACCGCAACGTATTTCTTCCACATTTACAATCTCCTTCAAAAGCTTGAACCATATCGCCCGTTTTGAACCTCAGCAACGGCATAGCTTCTACACCCAGGGTTGTAACCGTCAATTCACCCACTTCTCCAACAGGGACGGGATTATTGTCTTCATCCAAAACCTCAACGATTATCAATTCGGGATGGTGGTGGCCTCCTTGATGGAACTCACATTCGTTGAATGCCGTGCCCATTTCAGTGGAAGCGTAGGTGGAGTACAATTCGATGTTCCAATCCTTTTTGATTTTTTTCGACAAAATATTCAAGGAAAAATCCTGGTCCCGAATTGGTTCTCCTATACAAATCGCTGCTTTTACGCTACTTTCGGCAAGGTCAATTTCTCTTAATTTTGCGTATTCGATCAATTTTAAAAGAAAAGAAGGAACCGTAATCAAATAGGTGGGCTTAAATTTTAATATTGAATCCCACTGAAGTTCTGGAATTCCTGAGCCCACTCGCACAATGCCCGCACCGAGCTTTCTGGCTCCAAGGAAATAGGCCAAGCCTGCCATAAATCTGCGGTCCATAGTGGTCATTAACTGAAGTACATCGTTCTTTTCAACTCCGCAACAAGCGAAGGAAATTGCTTCGTTGTACGCCAAACGCTCCAAATCTGCATCGGTTAGGGCAAAAACTACGGGATCGCCTAATGTCCCCGAGGTAGTTACGTAATCTATAATTTCAGATTTGGGAACACAGATAAAATCATTGTTGTATTGCTGAAGATGGTCTTTGGTCGTAACAGGAATTTGCAGTAAATCTTCCAAAGTTTTTATTTCAGAAACCTCAATTATGTTCTCTTCAAAAAAACGTTTGTAAAATGGTGAGTTTTCATCCAAATAATGAAGCGTTTCCTTGAGCTTTTCTTCCTGAAAAGTCTTTATTACTGCTTTTGAAGCTTTTTCTATTTCTGGAATCATAATTTATTATTTCCCTTTGAGACTTTGCGAGAAATAAATTGGCACGCAAAAGACGCAGCGGTTTATTTTAATTTCTTCAGATATTTTTTAATCCTCTTTTTATCGGGAATGGTGGTAATTTCTTTGGTCAGTGCCATTTCAAATGCCCTTTTTGCAGCGGCATTATATTTTTTTCCAAAGTAATACTTTCCAGTTAAATAATACGCCTTCCAATAGTGGGGATTTTTTTGTTGCAATGTTGTAAGAGTCTCAGGAGTGAGATTTTTTCTTTCAGAAATTGCCTTTTCCACCTTCCGCTCCAAAATTCGGTACTTTTCGTAATCTTTATATTCTTTTGTATGGACAAATGGGTCTTCGAAAATATTTCCTTTTGGGTTTGAAATGGTTATTGTGGCAGGATTTCCTTCCCTATTACCAAAAATTTTGTTTAAATCATACTCCACAAATTCCCCCAATTGGTACGGATTTGACGAAACCCAAACTTTCCCGATCTCCGGTTTAAAAACGATGCCGTGATGCGCCAACAGCTGGTTTAGAGCCTTTTCATTTCCAAAACCTATTTCTTTGTTCTTCAATCCATTTTTATCCCGAAGAATGGAAACTGCATCCGTAACATCCAATTGATTTTCTGCGGAAATTAATTCTTCCATTCTGTTGAAACGGTATTTGGAATGGCTTTCTGAAATCCACTTTAAATTACGTTCGTCGTTTTTGTATGCTTCACTTTGAAAATGATTGCTGCAAATAATCTTATCCGTATTTTCAACATCGTAAACGCCAAAATTATCGGGTGCTACTTCAATAATCGCCGCTTTTTTATCCTTAGCGCTACCAACAAAAATGGCTTCGGAAACAAAAACTTCGCGCTTCTTTGCAATAGCAATGGCTTCTTGGATTGTGGAAGCATATTGCAAAATTTCCCTGGCGACGATAGAGATCGGAGTTTTTGCAATCAAAGGGATTTCCGATTTGCCAGCATTGATGGTTACTGTAAGTCCTTGTTCATTCATGCCAGAAACCACACCCATCATTCCGCCCCAAGTGACCGACATGAATTTATGGCCTTGATCGGGATTTATAAAAGCGATTATCTTTTGCTCGGCGAATTCATCACCCGCATAAAAGTCAAAATTTCTACCAATGAGCAATTCTCCGTCAATTGTTTTCTCATCCCAAACGGCAAAAGACGAACAACCAACCAGCATCAGATCTTGGAGGGCATGGCCAATATCATGGGCTCCGTGAAGATAGAGCAACCTTAAATAAGGGTCGCCTATTTCGCTGTAGCTTGAAGAAGAATATTGCGAAAGCCCATAAATTTCAACCTTGTACTCCTCTGGAATGTGTAAGTACATCTTTCGATTGTACCAAGCCAAAAACTTACGCAAAAAATATTGTTGAAATCGGGAAGGAACAATTTCTTCCACCTTGTTAAAAAAAATGGCTTCTTGGTTTTGCATCAAGTTTTGGGTAAGATTCCCGGTTGCCAAACCAATTTGCAAAGGGTTTCCTTCCACATATAGCTCCCATTGCCCATATTTATTTTTTAGCAAGAAATTGTTGCCAACAATAAAGGTGGAATCATTTATCCTCTCTTTTTCAGGAACATAATCGTTGTACTTGGAATAATCTGGTCGATCCTCGATGGATTTTGAAACTCCACAAGAATTGAAAAGAATGAACAGTACCGGTAAGATAGAGAACCAGAATTTCATTTTTAGATAAGTTTTATCTCAATTTTGCTTTTCCATTTTATTTCCAGGTTCATTGGGCTTCAAATCCTTAAATATTTTCTTTAACAAATAGTCTCTGCCCAGAATTTCACAACAGGTAACCACCCCACTTATGGTAACTCCCAAAATACCATGCATATTCAAGCTTTGGCCTGTAAAAAAAAGATTCTTTATTTTAGTCCTTGGCGAAATAAAGGATTTCAAAGGATTGTTGGCATCTTTTACATAACCGTACATAGAGCCATTATTGCCACCAATATAGTCTCGATAGGATAACGGTGTGGAAGCATAAACAGATTTGATACAATCTCGAATATTCGGGAATTTTTTTTCAAGTTCCTTGATGAGCACTTCTGTTTTTTGAGCTTTGAATTCCTCATAGGTTTGGCCTCTTTCATTTTTGTCCGCTGCCGTGTTGAATGTATGGCTCCACGGAGCCATTTCTCGAAAATGCATATAGGTCAGTACCGTCATATTATCACCCCATTCTTCATCGGGCTTGTTGATTCCCATGGAGATCATATATGATTTGGGCCAATTTTCCTGTGTGTAGTCCAAGGCATTCCACACCGAATGGGTATCCTTGAAGTGATAATAATTATAATTTAGATATTTAAAACTATTAGGTTTAAAGACTATGTACAAACTGAATGCTGCAACGGTGCTCTCAATATCGTTTATCCTGCTCAAGTAGGATTTCCTAAAAAGGTCGGGCGACAGCATTTTTAATGTCATTTTTGGATCGACATTGGAAATAAAAATATCGGCTTTAAATGTTTTGCCCGTGGCTGTATGAACTGTCGTTACCATTCCTTTTTCCGTTTCAATATGGGTAACTTCCTGTCGCTTAAACGCACTTCCTCCGTACTCTTTTAGTTTTTTTAAAAACGCTTTTGTGATTTGGCTGCCACCGCGAACGCATCTATATGAACTTTCGATATAGGAATTTACAGCAAGCGCATGCATATACAACGGTGTTTTATCGGCATCTCCGGCATATAAAAGATTGCTTCCGGCCAAAACTGCTTTTAATTTTTCATTTTCTGTCAATGAATCGATGAATTCCTTTGCCTTCTCCTCAAAAATTGTAGAGTTTTCGTAGTATGCTTTGCTTTCCTGCAGACGATATAACGGGAAAGAATTGCAGACCGACTGCATTTTATTACAATAGACATCAATAGCAGCTTTTTCCTCTGGAAATTGTTCTATGAGCGATTTTGAAAAATTTTCATATCCTTGGGCGTGGGGATATTCCTTGGGATCATTATCGAAGGTTATAATGTCATATCCATTTTCATCCAGCTTTTTCAGTTCAATGTCGTCAAGGATTTCAAGATACTTAAAATAGTGATTTAGGTTTTGACCTTCTGAAAGCCCTCCAATATAATGGACACCGGTATCAAAAATAACTTTGTCGCGAGAGAAAGTTTGCAGATTCCCTCCAAATTGCTGGTTTTTTTCGAGTACGCAAACTTTATATCCTTCCTTTGCCAAGATTATGGCCGACACTAAACCGCCAAGGCCACTACCAATCACCACAATATCATATTTCTCATTCATCTTAAAAGTTCTGCTCGATTATCAAAAATAACAATATTTGCATCTGAATAAGTTATCCGATGTTTTAATAACTTGGTGTACTTTGCCTCAAAGCTTCGTGCATGTTTCAGCAATATAATGATTTTCACATGTTCCAATGTTTGTAAAGCCAATTCGGAAGCCATTTTTTCTGAGCTGATAAGTACTGCATCCTGTTCTTTCAACTCAATTTGGGAACTGGAGGGTACAAAATGAAGATTTCCATTTTTATTCGTAAGGTAACTCTTTTTAAGAAATGCCAAGATTTCAGGGTCTTCGACCACACTATAAATTTTTCTGGTCGGTCCGTGCAGGCTCATCAAAAACTCCAGTTGTCCAACTTCCTCTGAGAAATGTGCTATCCTCGATTTCTGGGGCAGATGAACCAGCACCTCAAAATAGCTTTCTTCAAACTCCTTTAGATCATTCTTGACCGATCTAAAAAGTTTGTTCCCTTTGTACCGGTATTCTTGAAGGACCAAATTATGGAAGTAGGAAGGCTTTTCCATTTCCAGTCGCAGTCTATAAAATTCATCTCTAAAATAAGCGCCAACCTTTTTGGCCCTTTGTGTATAATTCATCCCAAAACTGGGATCGTCGTGGGGAATTCTTGATAAAATTTCGAGGGTAATGCTGCCGTCTTTAATAATAAAACTGCCTTTGGGATTCACTTCGCTATTTCCGTGGATCAAAATGGGAAGAATATCAAGTTTGAACTGTTCTGCCAAATAAAAAGCACCTTTATGGAACCGACGGATTTTGTTACTCTCGCTGCGGGTGCCTTCGGGAAAAGCCATTAAGGAATATCCTTGGGCTATTTTTCTCTGTAAATGGGGCATGCTGTTTTCAATTCCTTTGGAAACGGGAAAGAAATCAGCTTGTTGGACAACTTTCCCGAAAATTGGGGAATGATAAACCCAGTCATTTACCAAGAAGCAAATTTTTGGATGTAACATTCCTATGGCGAGTATATCCAAAAAAGAAGTGTGGTTGGCAATAATTATTGCGGGTTTTGAAAAATCCTCCCCCTGTGCATTTAGAATTCGTTTCTTTACAAATGGATTGGTATAAAGCACAGATTTCATAAAAAGTGAAATAATTTTATGGAACCTATATTTGTCGGCATTTTTCTTTGTTGCAAGGGGCAAAACAGTAACACTGAACAAGGAAACCAATATTCCGCCCAATCCAAAATAACCAAAGGAAAGAACAGAGTGCACAAACATCCTGGGTTGAATGGGAGGTCTTTTTCTGCTTCCAATAAAAAGTTTGAAAAGCAAAGGTTGCACCGTAAAAGATGTCAACAAGGCCGTAGAAATTCCTATAATCGAAACTACTGAAATGGAATATAGGGCAGGGTGTTTTGCCAGTACAAGAACCCCAATTCCGAGAATGGTGGTAAGCACTGAAAGCAATACCGAGGTTTTATACGTAACCACCACCTTTTCGCCGGTTTTCAATTGATCTTGAAGTCCTTTAGTCATAAAGATGCTGTAGTCGATTCCCAGACCAAAAATAAAAGTGGTAACGATTATATTGAAAATATTGAAATCCATTCCCACAAGTCCCATAATGCCCAGGGTAATAAACCATGTGATAAAAATAGGCGCCACAGTAACCAAGGTCAGGGAAAAACTTCGAAAAAAGAGATATAGAATGGACAAAACGACTATTATGCAATAGGCAATCAATATATTGAAATCGCTTCTCAGGTTTCCCAGAAAAACCTCGTTCATCTCCTTCCTGTCGATAACCACTGTGTTGGGAAACATTTTAAACAATTGTTTTATGTCGACATTGTTTTCGCCCTTGAGTTTTACAACGGTCGTAATAGTGGTAAAATCCGTATCGGTACTGATAAAATCCTCCAACAGCATCGACGGGATTTTCTGGTAATCCTCTGGTTCGAGGGTTTCAAAATCGGTGTCCAGGAAATCATAAAACTGATTAAACGTTGAAGGTTTAAAACCAATTTCTTGGCCACTTGAAATAAGATTGTTCTGGGTATTTTCTTTGTTTTCGTCGCTCCAGAATTCCTGCCATTGGGCGATTTTTTGACGCTGGTCCCGTTTGGAGTTTACCAGAACACCAATGGAGCTGAACCCAGAAATAAGTTCCTTACTTTGCAATATTTCCAGTTTTCCATGGATGGAGTCGTTCACTTGGAGTGTGCCCTCCACCGATTTTCCATAAGTTGCCAAGTAGATCGACTTAGATGAAAGGTCTGTTAGTTCATCCAAATGCTGCATAGACTCCTGAATTTCTTCTGGCACATAATTAAGTTTTGAAATGTCTTTTTCAAAACCAACCTTTGAATAATTAAAAATGCTGATTATGAAGAGTATTGAAAACCCAATAAGCAATATTTTTTTTCTATGAAAAGGATATTCGGCAATGGAATCCAGAATATTCTTACGCTGCAGCCGTGATTGTCCCTTATATGCCAAGGGAATGAAGAGGAGTGCAAAAATAACGGCGCCTATAATACTTACCGCAGCAAAAATTCCCAAGTCTTGCAATGCCTGTGAATCTATGAACAACAGACACAAGAATGCAAGCGCGGTTGTAAGCCCACTCATCAAAAGTGGTTTGGTCAAATCTTGATAAAGTTCTTTTACCGAAGCATTATGACGGATATGTGTTAGGATATGAAGCGCATAATCCAAGGTCACACCGATTAAAACCGATCCTATTCCCAACGAAATTGCGGAAATTTCATTACGGACCAAAAACAACACCGCCATAGCCAGAAGCCCACCAAAAAAAGTTGGGACAAAAAGTATGAGCGGAATAAAAAGTTTGCGGTAAAAAAGCATGAAAATAACGATCAACAACGTAAACGTTATCCCCACTGTAAAGCTGACGTCTTTCTTAATCTGGGCTGCATTTGCCACTGCTATCAGCGCCGCGCCAAAATATTCGCTTTTTACCTTTCCGGAATATTTTTGGTCCAAATCATCCCGCAATTCATATAGATATTGTGCAAATTTGGTGTTTTCAGCAGTTTCACTACTTCCATATTTGGGACTTATAAAAAGCAGGATGTTTCGTTCATCCTTACTCACCAGAAAACCTTCCTTTAGAACAAAATCATCTGAAACGCCAAGTTGTCGTAGTTTTCTTAGGGCAATGAATGATAGGCCCAACGGATCGCGAAGAATAGTTTCCTTTGAAACAATTCCTGACGGAGAAATAAGCGTTCGAAAATTTGCTTGTGAAATGGCGGCAATACTATCGGGATGGATTTTGTTTTCAATAACAGTATAATCCTCTTTCTCAAGAAAAAGCGGCAAATTCCCATAAACAAAATCCATGGTCTGCATCAGGTTGTCCTCTTCAACTTTTCCGCGGATATTGTTTATATATTGTTTTGAATTGATTTCCAGACTATCGGTAAAATCGACTGCATATTGGATCAGTTCATCAATATCGGCAGCTTCTTGGCGCTTTATATTGACAATGATCTTATCTGTGAAATTAACTGATTTGAAAACCTTTTGGATATCTTGGTTTTCACTGTTTATCGGGATCAGTTTGGAAATATCTTCTTCAAAACGGATTTTATTTACCAATAACAACAAGCCAGAAAGCAACAGCAACAAGCCTATTGCGCTTGCCAGTTTGTTTTTGGATAGGAATTTGTGTCCTTTAAAAAACCATTTATCCATTGTCGAATTTCATTTTTCGTTTGGCCAGGTTCAAGAATATGTAGCTTGTAAATCCAAAAATAGCCGCTCCCAAAACCGATAAAGCCAAACTGCCGACAATATATGATTTTAAATATTTCATCATCTCCAAACTGGGATCAATTTCATCGATAGAGATCACAAAATGTTCCCCTAATATCCAACTGCCAAGTTTTAAGCTTGCGAAGATGATGAAAGGAATAAAAGGCGGAAGGCTGACATTTGAAAATGCAAAGGCAATTACTTTGTTCAAATTAAGGAAGATCGACAGAAAAATAACGCTGACGGTGTGAAAGCCCCAAAATGGCGAAAGTCCGATGAACACGCCAAGAGCCACGGACAAGGATTTTTTTTTATCGGAATCGTCCTGGTGGAGAAAATCTTCCTTCAGAAACTTCTTCCATCCTTTTTTTTTTAACTTTCTGAGAATATCTCGAGGTTTTATATAAAAAAAAGTGAGAAAGACCAACCAAGTATTGAGCAGACTGATTCGGAAAAAATCCTTAAAAGGACGAAAATGGGAAATCCTATCGACCAATTCATAATGAACTTGAATGGGAATGTTTTTCACTTCGATTCCTGCCCAGGCTGCCTTAACGATAGCTTCTATTTCAAATTCAAACTTATTGGTCCTGAGCTTAACATCCTTCATTGAAAGAATAGGGTACAGCCTAAATCCTGATTGGGTGTCCTTAAGCCGCGATCCTGTTTCGACCCAAAACCAAAAGTTGGAGAATTTATTGCCAAAACTGCTTTTTTTTGGCACCCCTTCCTGCGCCATATTTCGCGCACCGATAAAGAGCACATTTTTATTGGAATTTTCCTGCAAAGCGTGAAGGAATTTGGGAAGGTCTGTTGGAAAATGCTGACCGTCGCTATCGATGGTAATGGCATATTCATAACCCAGATCAAGGGCTTTTTTAAAACCTTCACGCAGCGCGTTGCCTTTTCCCATGTTCTGTGGAATATGGATCTGTTCGATGTGGGAAAACCGTTTCAATATTTCAGCGGTTGTATCGGTAGAGCCATCATTTACGATGATCAAACTTTCGGTATGGACAAAAACCCCCTCAATTGTGGTCTGCAACGTTAGGCAATTATTATAAGTAGGAATAATTACGCAACATTTCAGGGAAATGGGATAGTCTGAAAATCGTTTTTGTTCCATTGGGAATTGCTTCGCTAATATTATGACGCACCGGTAAAAAAATTGAAGAGAACCGAAGCAGTTATAGGGCAAATATAAGTTTTAAGCCTTACATGAAATATTACATCCTCTTTTTTTACAGCAATGGAATTTTAGAATAAACGACCTATCGTTTCATAATCAGAATCATTGTCCTTAGGAATAATCAGTAGAATATATCACTTTAATAGCGCCCTTTCCCCTTCGTTAAAATTGCTGGAAACCATTGCAAAGTTTTTGATAATTGTCTTCAATTTCGAAGCAGTACTTCCAAAATTATTGATGATGAAATTTTTGTCTTCCTCTATGTCACCACTATATCCAACAATTCGCGGGGCATTTTCTTGCACGGTCAATCTAATATAACGAAGCTCAATATTTTCCGGATTGGTTCCGATCGCTTCTTCAATCAACCCTACGCCTTCTTTAAAAAACTTTTTCTTGTCCCGTACTTTTCTGGCGAATTTCGCCTGTAACGTTTTTAATGCACCTTTGTAGCCCATCAAAATCGTATTGTCCGCCGGCAAGCTTGCAATAGCTTCATTTAAGCGCTGGGTAATTTGTTCACTATTTTCAGCGAACGGATATTCTGTACGGATCTGCTCCAAATCTTGGGAATAGAGTTGAAAAGTCATCGTTACCAGTACTGCAAGTAGAATGTTTCGAAGCATAATTGTAGTTTTTGTGCAAAATCAAATTTAGTCCGCCACTGTGAAAGAAGCATTGAGTTTAAGCGCAAGTGTATTTCCAAAAGAAGTGGAATTCTTCACTTTTATTTGTTCTCCAACTTCTGATATGTTCAAATCTACATTCAATATTGGATGGATCTCCGGATTAATAATGGCCATAAACTTAATATTGGTCGAAACATTTAAAAACAATGTTTTCCCTATGGATTTCTCGGTCAGTTCTTTTACCATCTGAATCATACAGACTCCTGGCATAACGGGATTCCCCGGAAAATGTCCTTTGAACACATCGTGATCTTTGTTTAACCGAACCGTTGCTGTGATTCCCTCCCCAGTTTGGCGAAATTCTTCAACCGTATATAACCCTTTAATCAACATTTAGCTTGTTTTAAAATTTTTCCAAATCGATTTTCAAGTTGAATTTGCTGTGTAGTATTGAAATACGTTCTGCAAAATTTCCGATGGTTTCAAAATTTACCGTTATCTTCTCTTTCGATCGAGTGGTATTTACAATTTTTTCAAGTTGCCCAGAATCCAATCCATAAAAATAATAATTAAATCGTTTTCCGCACCGTGTTTTATAGACCAAATCTGATTGGGAACCATATTCCGCAATGACATTTGCTTTATCGTTCAACAACAGTCTAAAGTCATCTTTTAATATATTTAGAATGAAATTTCTATCCAGCTCATCGGCCACATAATTCGTTATAAAAACATTGTTTTCATATTGGAAATCCAATAATTTGTTGCCAAATTCAGTGGTCATCACTATGCGGTGGTTTTTGGGGGCTATTTTCTTTATGATCAAAATCCCGCCAAAATTTTTGTTCAGTACTTCAATTCTCGCTTTGTAGACATAATCCAATCCTTGGTTTGAAAAATAAGGATTGCTTATGGTTTTCACTCCGTGGGAAATAGGCCTCAAGCCCTCTGTGGTTTTCAGGGCGCAGGAAGATAAGAATAAAGTAAAAAAAGTGCTAATTACTAAAAACCGAATCATTTATTTCGCTGTTTAGGATTCGGTTATTAAAAACAATCCGGGTAAAATCCTTTGAAGGTTCTACCATTTTAACTTCATACACTTGGGCATCTTCCTTATTGAACAAAAGCTCGAAGGAAGCAATATATTCTACAATTTTTTTATTCTTGGGAACAAAAACGGCCTTGTTATATTGTGGCGATTTAAAAAAAGAAACCTCAAAATCGGTATTGTTGAACATATCGCCTCTAACACTACTAACAATGAGTTCGTTTAGTTTTTTGAAAAGTTTACTGCTCCCAATGTCCACTTTGCTTTTTGTTCCGCCATCGTTGATCAGCAGTTGATTTTCCTTAAAAATGACGCTATATTGATAAGGCTCGGTATATTCCCATTTTATAAGATTTGGCGCCTTAAAAGCAAGTTTCCCCAAAGTTTTTACATCATTTTCCAAAAAATCAAGGTGTTTGTATTGGACAAACCCAGACTTTATCGTTTTTGTGGATTGGGCTTCGGCAATTACCTTTTCCTTAAAAATCTGTATTTCAGATATTTCCATGGGTGCTTCTTGTGCCATTAAAAAGCCACTGATCAATGTCAAAACAATTGTGAAGTAATATTTACGCATAAGCTCTGATTTCCAATAATTGTTCCACAGGAACCGTTTTTAATTTATGTGATTCCAAGAATAGCAATAAGCGTTCCAACACGACCATCGTTTTTTTACTGTTGTCATGAAAAAGAATGATATCACCTTTTCGAAGATCGGCCGTAACTCTATTGTAAACAGTTTCTTCTGAGAGAATCGCGGTGTCAAGACTGCGTTTGCTCCATCCGATGGAATGGTGCTTTGTAACTTTTAAAGCCTTTTTGATATTTGGGTTGGTAACTCCAAAAGGAGGACGAAAAAGCTTCATTTCTTTTCCGGTCAATTTATTAATAATTGTGTTTGTTTCTTTCAATTCAGAAACAATTTTATCTGTGGAAAAAAATCCAAATCCATTGGAGTGGGAATAAGAATGATTGCCTATGCTGTGTCCTTCTTCAAGAATCCGTTGTACAATTTTGGGATGTTGCGCCACCTTTTTTCCTACAAGGAAAAAAGTTGCTTTGGCGTTTTTGTCTTTTAGAAGTTTCAAGATTTTTGGGGTAAAATCGGGGTTTGGACCGTCGTCAAAAGTTATCGAAATATGATTTTCAGAGATATTATAATTGTGGTTCAAGGAATGGAGATGGTAGTTCATCTTGATCTGGAACGAACCGATTGCTGTTATTGCAATCCAGATCACAACAAATAGCACATAAAGCCAAACAGGGACCGAACCGAAAAAGCCATAGCCGATCAGAAGTGAGAAGACCACTAGAAAAGCAGCGTTTATGGTATAAAATCTCAACATTTTTTCAACAAAACGAGACTGTGGTTTTGGCCTCGATATTGATTATAGCACAAGATAGTCCCAATTTCGGAACTTTTGGTTTTATTGAATTTTATAATTTCGGGAATGGTCTGTGTTTTAAGAATTTGTGCGCCCACCCAAACTCCGAACGCTGAAACGGTATTGTTTTCTCCCACCAAATGTTTATAAACGACCTGTTGGGTTCTGTTAAAAATAGTGTCGGTCAGTTGCGTATAAAAACCATCAAAATCCACATCCCCATTGTTTCCCATTACGAGGACGTCAATATCGGCAACCATCAAATTATTTTCTTTAAGGAAAGCTTCTATGGTTTTGGCAACACTTTCTTTTTTAAGAGAATTAAAAATGTCAACAGCAACCAATTCGGTATAGCAAAGTTTCTTTTTTTCATTAGAAATAACAAAGAAATTCGCGCCTTCACTAAAAACAGCGCCTTGGGTATTGGAACTAAATAATGTTGAAATGCCTACGGGATTGTTTTTTACATGGTTTATCGTTTGGTGAAATCGGGTGGTGTATGCGCCCAGTTCCTCCACGCCACCAACCAAAATATTCTTTGCCTCGTCGTTCTCAAGTTGCATCTTGGCGTCCAATAGAGCAGATTCAAATGAAGTTGCACTGTGTACATACGTAAAATTATAAGCCTTGCACTCTATTCCGAGTGCTATTTGACCCGCCACTGTATTATGCGTGCTTTGGATAAAGGATGTGGGTGTCAAATACTGCTCGTTGTTATTGATTGTGGCACCTACAAATTTCTCAGAATCAATCATACAACCCATTCCTGTTCCGGTGATAATTGCATCTAAGCTGTCAATTTCGGCCTCTTCCATTGCAATTTTGGAAGCAGCTACCCCCATTTTTATACCCTTGGCCATTCTTCTGGAGGCAGTAGGAGAAATAAATTGTTTGTAGTCCGGTTCCTGAGCATAAATAACAGTGTCCTCATATTCTGTAATATCTTCCAAAAAACGACTATTATCATAGGTTTTTTGGGCAGAAATGGAAGCGATACTGTTTATATAAACTTTTTTCATCTATGCTTTTTAGATCAGTCAAAACCTGCAGAGCTTTTGTCCTTAGGCTACAAATTTCTATTTTGAAAACACCAGGGCAGAACAATTTCCCCCAAAACCGAGGGAATTGGAAAGCACGGAGTTTATGGGTTGATTTTTAATTTTCGTTTGGGGGATCAATGAAAACTCTTTCATTTTTGTTCCAAAATTCAAATTTGGAAAAATGAGATTGTTCTGCAATGCCAAAACTGAATACACAGCTTCAATAGCGCCGGCTGCGGCAAGGGTGTGTCCGGTAAACGCTTTGGTAGAACTGAAGGAAGGAACATTCTCGCCAAACACCCGTAAAATGGCGCGGCCTTCAGACAGATCATTGTTCCCGGTCGCTGTACCGTGGACATTGATATAATCTATTTCCGAAGGTTTTAATCCTGCAATTTTCAAAGCTTTTTCCATGGCCAGGGTCGCACCGTCCCCGTTTTCAGAAGATGCGGTTTGGTGATAGGCATCATTGGCATTTCCATATCCTTTTAAATAGGCCAAAACCTTTTTATTTTTGGCCTGGACCACTTTATTGCTTTCCAAGACCAAGAAAGCCGCCGCTTCACCCAGGTTCAAGCCTTTTCGGTTTTCGTCAAAAGGCGTATTGGGCGAATCGCTCAAAATCATCAAGGTTCTAAAGCCATTAATGGTAAATTTTGATAAGCAATCTGCGCCACCCACCACCACTCGATCCAATTTTCCTGATTTTATCAAACGTGCCCCAAGCATAATTGCGTTGGCTGCCGAGGAACATGCGGTGCTTATTGTAGTAACGATACTTTCATGTATACCCAATTGCTCTGCAATTTTCTCTGTGGAATCTCCGGCAGGATGGCTTTCAATATATTTTTGGCAAGATTTGTCCGTCAGATAATCAAAAAAATATTTTTCGGTCATATCCATTCCACCAACACTGGTTCCAGAAATGAGGCCGGTTTTATATTCTTTTATATCTTCAATACCTGCATTGAGGACTGCTTCTTTGGCTGCGATGGCCCCAAGGAGTGCAGTACGCGAATAATTATTCTCTGGCGAAAGTTTTAATTGGGAAATCATTTCGTCATTGGTGAATTTTACTTCGCCCACCATGATATTTTCCCGATGGATGGTTTCAATATTTTCTATACGGGTTATTCCACTTTTCCCTTGAAGGAGCGCATCAAAATTCTGCTGAACATTGTTGCCAATGGCAGAAATAATGCCCATTCCAGTTATGGCGACGCCATTGTTCATATATTGACAGGTAGGTTAGTGAAATTCGATAGACTTTCGTGTTAATTTCAACTCCGTTCCGTTGGATATACCAGAATTACTTGGTGCGGTGCTCTTGGATATAATCGGCCATCACTTGAACGGATTCGAAAATCTTTCGTCCTTCTTTCGGGTCGCTCAGACGGATTCCATAATCTTTGTCCAGCATTACGATAAGCTCCAAAGCATCGATCGAATCCAAGCCCATTCCATCGCCAAACAGGGCGTCATCGTCTGCAATATCTTTCACGGCAACATCTTCAAGGTTAAGTTGCTCTATGATCTTTGTTTTTAGTTCTTCTTTTAAATTGCTCATAATATTTGGTATAAATTGTTTATTTCATTGATATTGTGATCAATTGGACCTTCTTTCCCCACTAAATACAAAAAGGCTTCATAGTTTTCCCCATCAAAATTGATCCATCCAGAAATTACCTTGTCTGCTTTTGCATTTCGCAATAAATCATTGGCATACAGATGTAAATGTTCGGCATTAAATCGAGCAAATATAAAGAAACTATTTTCAGAATAAAGCTGGTGCCGAATACTTATCTCCCCAAGGCAAATGTTGGGCAATGTATATACAAAAACCGCGGGACTGGGATAAAATTCCATTTGGTTCTCAATTGAATTTTGATGGATCCGATCGGTATCCAGACTTGATGAGTGGTTCGAGAAAACCAAAGCGATATTTTTTTCAGAATCCGTTGGTGTTTCTTTTGCCAATAAAATCTCGGCAGTTAAAAATGCCAATTTGGACAAGTTGTCCATCTTAAAGAATTTTGGATACGATATATCGAAAAATCTATAGCTGCTTTTGGCAAAATCCAAAAAATCTGATGTGGCATCAAAAAATATACGGCTACCATTGTGGGAAACAGCTCCATTTTTAATATGGCAAAAGGATTGTATTTTAAACTGATCGGTCAAAATTTTCTGAATTGGATTCTTTACTTTTTTTTACAAACCAACATTGTATGGTAATCACCCAAAGAATTATCCTCAATTACTTTGAGGCCAGCTTGGTCGATTAGCTTGTAGAATATTTTTGAAGCATACATTTTGCTGTTGCCATTAGCCAAAACAGTAAAATATAGAGAAGTTGCCTCCAGAATAAATTGGGAAGCTTTGAACGCCTGTCTGTCGGTAAAAGTTTCTACAATAATCAATTCGGTGCTTTCGTCCATGGATTTGACACATACACTCAGGATTTTTATGATTTCTTCCTCCGAGAAGCAGTCCAAGAATTGTGACATCCAAATAAGATCTGCTCCTACTGGAATTTCAGGATTTTTTGACAACCAATCTATTGGGTAAGTCGAAACCCTTTTCTGGCATCCGGCCTCAGCAACATTTTTTTGTGCCATTTCCAACTGTGCGGGCAAATCTATTATCGTCAATTTCACATCCGGATCGAAACTGCTGCAAGTGATTGAAAATCTACCGGTATTTCCACCAATGTCAAAAATAACCGAGGGTTTTTTCAAAAAAACCCGTTCCATTGCCTTTTCAAAAATATGGTCGGAATAATGATGGTCAAAATCGAACCAGGATTTTTGTTCTATGGGTTTTAGTTGAGAAAGTCCTTCATAGATGGTTTTCCACTCGCCGAGCTCCTTAAGGCCTTCGGGTTTGCCATTTTTTATTGATTCTTCCAGATGGAAAAGACCCTTGTAGCAGACATCATTTGTAAAATTGAGATTGACACTGGTAGTTTGGTTGTAATTTAGAAAATAGCCCACTTTGGTAAGTTGGTATTTTTCATCCAAATTTTTTTCGACAATGCCAGATGTTTCCGCAATTTCTAGGAGAACCTCAACCCCATAAAGGCTAAGCGAAAGTTTATCTGAAATCTCGGAAGTCGTGGCTCCTCCAGATTTTCGATTTTCAAAAATATGATCGAGAATCCTCAAATTCCTTAAAGAGACGGAAGCTTGGAATATAAAGGGAGCAAATGCAATCCAATGCGCTTTTTCAAGAGCATCCAGAGCGGTTGGGTTTTTTGATGTCGGTAACATTTTGTGGTGGTTAATCGGTTGTTTTTTTATAAATAATTGCTGTGTTGCTTCCGCCAAATCCAGAAGCCGTCTTCAGGAAAAAATTGAGCGTTTTATCAACATTGGACTGAATGATATTCAAAGGTTTGGAAGTTCCGGGTTCGGAAAAACCAATGGAATTAAAAAGAACATTCCTATGTAAAGAATGCATTCCAACGATGGTCTCCAATAGTCCTGAGGCGCCCAAAGTATGTCCGAAATATCCTTTTAAACTGTTGGTGGGCACAGGATTCAATCCCAATCGGTCAAATGCAATTGCTTCCATTTCATCATTATAGAGAGTTGCAGTGCCATGGGCGCTGATATAATCAATATCGGAAACTTTGATTTCAGATTGGGTCAAGGCACTTTTTATACTTCTTAACAATCCTTCACCTGTTCGGGAAGGACCAGAAATATGGTTTGCGTCATTGCAACTGCCGTCGCCCAAGATTTCCACAGATTCAGGATGATTAAAAGAATCTATTGAAACCAAAACACTAGCGGCCGCTTCGCCGAGATTGATCCCATTTCTGTTTTTATCATAAGGTTTACATCGATCTGCCGACAAGGCTTGAAAGGATTTGAACCCAGACGTTATAAATTTGGTCACCAGATCGCCGCTTACAATAAAAACATGCTTATATTTTCCTTGGCGAATAAAGCTTTTGGCAACCGAAATTGACAAGGAGCCAGATACACAGGCATTTGAAACTACAATAGCTTCATTTTTGAATCCAAAGAAATTTTGGATAATTTTTCCGAGTTCGCTTAAATAAACCCGTTCTTTTGGAAATTGACTGTCTTGTCCCAGTACATCAATATTTCCTTTGGTTGTTGATATAATCAATCCTACTTCTTGGTCCAAAATTATTTCGGAAGCATCGAGAATATCGGTTAACGAAAGGATCATCATTTGCTCCAATTTGGTAAACACTTCGGGATCTGCGATTCTTGCAAATTTCTTTTTAAGATTTTCAGTTGGAATCAAGGAGGCGGAAAAGATCTCGGGCAACAACGATGGATCATTTATTTTATGGACTCCCGTGGTTCCTTTCAAGATGTTTTCGACAACAGATTCACTATTGGATCCTAAATTGGACAGGATGTTGTTGTATGAAAGAAAAATCTTGTCCATATTTAAATTTTCATTTTAGCTTTCCATTGTTCAAAAAATTCAGGGGATGTAAGTGATAGTTCTCCTTGTTCATTCAAAAAAACCTGTATCGTTTCGCCTGTGCAAGCCAGTCTTTCATTTGGGTCAAAAATCTGGTACTGGAATATCATTTTTGCCGCTAGAGAATTGACGAAGGTTGTTTTTATAGTAGCTACATCCCCATATCGCAATGGCAATTTGTGTTCACAAACCGATCTGACAATTGGCGAGGTATATCCGTGTGCTTTTTGTTCGAGATAGGAAATTCCGAATTCCCGGCCAAAAGCCTCGCGGCCGTCTTCAAAATATTGGATATAATTACCGTGCCACACGATTCCCATAGGATCTGTTTCTGTAAAACGCACCCGTATTTCGGAAGTAAAACTAATTTTCAACTCGTTTTTATACAGCATTTTGGCTCCGGTTATAGATTATGGCAACAAATAAGGTTAGAACGAAGAAGAGCAATAATAACGAAATTTTAGGAAGTATTTTTACAAAATCCACATTTCTTAAAAAAACATCGTAGAACGCTTCCAATCCCCAGTTCATCGGAGATATTTTTGACAACAATTGCATCACTTCGGGCATAACAAAAACAGGAACCCAAACTCCACCGATTGCGGCCATAATGACCACTAAAATTGCTCCAAATGGCGCTGCCTGTTCTTGGGTCTTTGCGATGGTTCCCAATAAAAGTCCCAACCCTATTGCGGCCAGACCAGAAAATAAGGCGACAGTATAAAGCATAGGTAGTTTACCTGAAATGGTGATCTTTGGAAGACCCAGCAACGGAAAAAGGTAAAGACCGACCAACAACATTAAAGTAAATTGGATTAAGCAAACTACGAGATATACGACGGATTTACCACCCAAAACAGTGGCATAGCTTACCGGATTGGTGCGAAGGCGGACAAAGGTACCTTGGTTTTTTTCCTTGACCAGATTTATCGAGAGCGGTACGATAATAAAAAAAATGGCAAACAATGCCCAAGCCGGAACATTGTGCTGTGCTGAATTTGGTAAGATTTCCTTATTGCCTTTTGTTGGCAAAATTTCTTCATAACTGATAAAGCTTTCTGCCTCAATGAATATATTTTCTTCAGAATCAATATTCTCTCCCAGTTCCGCTTGAAACGCTTTGTATATACTTTGGGCTTCAATTGTGGAAATAATCTTGTCGATTCCGTTCTTTACGGACGACCTTAAACTCATTTGGGTAACGGGATCGAAATACAGTCGAATTTCTTTTTTGGGAATAGATTCGGCTGTAATGGACAAATTTTCCTCTTCCAGTCCAAACTTTGCCAATATTCCAGCCACATTTTGATTCACCTTTTTTTGAAGTGAAATAGAGAGATCTCTGGGAATAACTATTGCGAGTTGCTGCTTTCCTGAGAAAACGGCTTCCATGGCTTCTTCTTCAGAATCACTATGGATAAATGTGAAGGAATTGGTTTCGGAAAGAATTTCAACAATGGTTTTTGAAACCTCATCTTTATCATTATCAACCAAGATAACGGGGATTTTGTAATCGCCAATTGATTTAAAGGTTCCGTCTTGGATGGAGGTGATTACCAAGAGCAACAAAATGGGCATTATAAAAAGAATTGCCACTCCTCCCCAATCGCGTGTGAGCAAAAGCAATTCCTTATGTGTGGACGCCAGTAGTTTATACATTATCGCGCAGGGCTTTGCCAGTTTTGCTCAAAAAAACATCCTCCAGGTTATTTGCTTCTGCTTGTGCCTGGACCAATTCGGAAGGAACTCCTTTTACGATAATTTCGCCGTTGTCAATTATGGCAACTTGCGTACAGAAAGTCTCGGCTTCATTGAGGTGGTGGGAAGTGTACACAATGGTGGTGCCTTTTAGGTTAAGAAGTTTTAAATGGTCCATAATCACATTTTTAGAATGCACATCCACCCCCACGGTTGGTTCATCGAGAAACAAGACTTTCGGCCGGTGCAGAATTCCGGCTATCAGGTTTACTCGGCGTTTCATTCCTCCAGAAAACATGGCTGTTCTTTTATTGGCGAATTTTGAAAGACCCATAATTTCCAAATGTTTATCAATAGATTCTTTGAGTTTCTTTCCCTGAATTCCATACATGCTCCCAAAATAGCGCAAATTCTCATATGCCGTAAGTGTTGGATATAATGCATATTCCTGTGGAACGACCCCGATGATTTGTTGAAGCTCGATTTTATTGTCATAGAAGTTCAGGCCATTTATTGTAAAAGATCCTGAGGTTGGCTTCATCAAAGAAGTGAGCATGGAGATAAGCGTAGTTTTCCCAGCACCATTGGGGCCAAGAAGACCGTAGATTTCACCTTCTTTTATTGTTAGATCAAGATTTCGTACCGCGGCTTCGTCGGCATTTAAATATTTTTTTGAAAGATTTGAAATTATGATCATAGTCGTTGGTCATTAAGATAAAAAACGAAATCTCTTTAACTATCTGTTTCTCATACCGCTTTTTTTAATTTTTTGAAAAAATTTCTTTCCATATTGGAAATTTGTTCCAATTGGTCCGCGACCTTATTATAACTATCAGTTTGAGCACTCCGATTTTTGTATATCCGCGAAGCTTCCAATGCAAAGTCACGCCATCGATTTCCAATCTCGGTCATTTCCATTGACAATTCATTTAGCTTTTCGTTGTTTAATAGCGTACTGGCCTCCTGTAAAAATGCGGCATATATATATCGAAAACCACCGCCTCCTGTGCCAATTTCTTCTTGCATGCGCACCACTTGTCCCAGATAATGGTTTGCAGTTTTTGTGCCTTTTGTTACTGGCCATTTCCGGATAAGCCCAGCTGTTTTTCGAATGGCCTTAAATCCAACGTAGGGAATAGGCGCGAGCATGACCCTACAGGTATCTTTGATCCCTTTCACGATGGCCCCTTCCAGATCGAGTTCTGAGGGAAAGGAAACTGGATAATAGATATGCCCTTTTGGGGCGAAAGCTCCTTTTGCAAAACGCACCTTTTCCAACTCCCTTTCAGATAATGAAGTTACGTTCTCCATCACAGGATCACTGATCAGATAGCGACCATTTTCTTTTCCATAAACCACCAGATTGTGTGCATTGAAGTGAAACCGATATTCATCTGGAAAATAAAGCAAATTGAAAACCCCAACTTGCAGACCTACTGGATTATTTTTTGCCAAGTTCTCGTCTAATCGGGCTTTAGCTTCCTGCGAGTTTCGAAACTTTTCCCGCTTCATTTTGACACCTGTGCGCGATGTGAACTTTTTAAAAATGTGGCCGGGCAAAGCCCGATAGGATATCACCGGGGCGTGATTCACCTTTAAAAAGGGAATATAACAAAACAAAAGTCCGCTGCCAATGCCAAAAACCATTGGCTCACTGACTTCAAATCCGTTGTGTTTCATTAGGTTTGCTATCACTCCATTTTCGCAATGGGCTGCTTGGTGGTGAGTGAAATTTATAATAGTTTCCTGTTTCAAAATTCAGGTTTCAAGTTTTGACTGAATAATTCAAATTTAAAATCTATCGTGTAATGATCACTCCATTTTTCAGATCATCAATTGATATTTCAAACACTTCGGCATATTTCTGCAATGTTCTTTGGTTCAATTTTTTAAATACTTCAGGTTTAAAATGCCGTTTTACTTTCCACTTCCACAAGCCCACGTAGCTTGCCAAAATCCCGATATCCATTTTATTGAGTTCCATATAATATTCTATGGGACTTGTTTCTCCGCTCTCCATTCTTTTTTTGGCATTTTCAATACGTTTGTTGATTTCCCCAATGGCATTGGAAAGTGCAATGGATTTGGGCTTCCATCCACTGCTGGTTTCTGTGGTGTATTTGCCGTTTTCATCGACGGCGTAACAAAGTTCTCGGAAATTTGCCGATGAAAGATGGCTTTCGTCCTGTGGTACTTCTTTCTTTTTCATAATCCGACTTCATGAATTAAAAAATTCATGGTAGAAGATACTATTAATTTTTTATCGAGAAAAGTTTCGGAATTAAAACTGCACATCGTCACCTCGTCAGTATCAAAACGTGAAATCAGAGTTGCTTGGGTAAGAATGGTGTCACCTACCTTTGGCAAATGGAAAATATTCACTTGTTTGATGGCACTGATGTATCCAACCACCTTATTTCCGCGGCCTTCCAAATCATTTATATCGAAAAAAGTCTGTCCCACAACTCCTGAAGCAGTTTGGGCAGCATTTTCGATTAGGCCGGTTTCCGATAATTTTCGTTGTCTCAAAAAGATACAGTTTTCTGAAACCTCAAAATTTGTGAGCACTGATTTTTCATCAATTTCCAAAACTGAATCTACCATCAGCAATGGTTTTCGATGGGGCAGAAAATTAGAAATATCTATTTTTGAAACATTTTTGTACTTCATGATGCCAAAACTGTTTTCATTTCGCTCTTTGCAATTAGATTTTTGCCACATACGGTGGAAGCAGTCACCAAGGTTACGCCCATTATGTCGTGAAGCACATTTACAGTTGTCACCAATTGGTCGCCCACTACCGGAAGTTCGAAAATCGCTGCTTCTTTTATAGCGCCAATATAGCCTACTGGAGCTGGCTGTTTTTTAATATGATATTGATATCCTGTGTAGAGCGCAACAGTTTGGGCCATATGTTCTATGATTCCGGGCTCCGTAAGTTTTCCTTTGCGCACAAAGATGTTTGTTTCTAAAACTTTTAAACCGGCCACAACTTTATTGGTTTCAAATTGCAGCAACTTGTCCACCATTACAAAAGGTGCCTTCTGCGGAATCAAATCCCCAATTAAATCTGGATCGATTATTTCTTTTGGGAACAAATTCATCTAACAAACAGTCAAATAGGCGTAGGCATAACTGAATCGGGCACTTTCGGGAACTTGCAACAGAATATTGTCACCCTTTTTTAGTCTTCCTGAGTGGAAAAGTTCTTCCAACATAATATAGATGGAGCCGGCGCCCACATTTCCGACTTTTTGAAGATTTAGGAACCATTTTTCCCAAGGGATATGCATTCCTTGTCGTTCAATTTCTGCGTAAAGATTTTCTTTGAAATAATATGAGGAAATATGTGGAAGGTAATAATCTATATCGTTCTCGGTAATATTATGTTTTGCCATTACTTTCTTCAGACTGTCAACTCCTTTTTGAAGGATATTTTCGCCCAGAAGTTTTACATCCTGTTTAATGGCAAAAACCGATTTTTTTGCCCAATCGTTAGGATCGAATTCACTCCATGGTTTTAGGTGCCCGTTTTCAAGTTTATCTGCACCGGCATACATACAAGTTTCAAGTTCAAAAGCGTAGCTGTAGCTTTCCATCCATTCTATTTTGATGGGCGTTTTCCCGTGGGGTTGGTCTTCCAAAAGGAAAGCGCCGGCGCCGTCGGAAAGCATCCATCGCAAGAATTCCTTATTGAACCCCAAGATTGGTTGCTCCTCAATTTCCTTCAGATGTGAAATTTCTTCCTCAAAAATGTCAGAACGAAGCCATGTGGAGGGTCTTTCGGAACCAGTGCAAACGGCATTCTTTACCTGTTCCGACTTTATGGCCATAAAACCATATTTTAATGCGTTCATCCCACTGCAGCATACGCCTGCTGCAGAATTGATTTCGAGATTTCCATTCTTCAAAAAGCCGTGGACCATAGAGGCGTGGCTCGGCAAAATCTGGTCTGGGCTTGAAGTGCCGCAGGAGAGCAGTTCAATATCGTTTTTGTTGAACGTTTCATCGCACAACGCTTCCACGGCCTGGGCAGTAATCTGGGCATTGTTATGGGTCACATTCCCATTGGCATCAAGAGCGTAGTAACGAGTTTTAATTTGGTTATTCCTAAGGATAATGCGGCGTGCTTTTGAGGATTTTCCATTGATTAGCCCCAGCCGCTCCTCCATCGCATCATTTTCTACAGGTTCGTTTGGCAAGAATTTGGAAACCCTAGTAATATATACGTTCTTCATTAATTTTACTTTAATGCAACTGATGAATAATAGGCTCTTTCCCGCCTTAGTTTACGGTGCATTGGGAAATAAGTGAGCAAAAATACAACAAATACAATTGGGGCAATTACCCATATTGCAAATAACAAATAATAATTAAAATAAACGAGCCATTTCTCTCTTTCTTTGCCTTTCTTTTTAATTAAGTGATTGGCCCATTTTTCAAATACAATGTTTCCGCGAATATCAGTGGCAATAAGTGATAGGTCAACTTTTACCGCTTTCAACGACAAAAGATTTGATTGAAGGTTAGAATAATTATTTTGAATCAAAGCATCTTTAATGGGTCTCCCAAAACGGGCAGAAGCTTCAATATCTTTATCGGACACGCCTGGTTTGGGAAAAATCCCCATCATTCGGGTTTTCTTCCCTCCCATAAGCCAGTGCACAATTGTAATAACACTTATGTGGTTTAAGTTTCTGTCCACCAAAGCTATGTTCCCAACCAGTTTCGCCTTGTTTTCCAATAATAGTTTTTTTACTTTTTCCTGTGCCATGATCCACATATTCCGGCTGGCAGAAACTGTTACAACGGGCGTATTGGAAAGTAATATTTTTGCTTCGGAGGATTTTAAAAATGAATTGACGGGAATGGAGGGTGAAAGGTACCAAACAGTATAACCGAGAATAACCAAATCATATTTTTTCTGATAAATCTCTTTGGGAATAGGATTCAATGGCACAGGAATTTGAAGGAAAGTTTCAGGGAAAACGCCAAAAAACTCCTTGCCTTTCCAGGGAAATGGAAACTTCTTCTTCGGCAGGATTTCATAATAAGAAATATTCACCTTTTCATCTGAAATTGTTGAGGCGATATTTTCCAGAATATCGAAAAGCTGACCCGTCTGTGAATAATATATTATTAATACTTCTTTCATTCTATAAAACAAAACCCGCTAATGCATGGTTTCCGAACTTTTGAGTCTAAATTAAATATGTTTTGTCCCTCGATTCTATACTTAAGCCGCATTATTTTCTATGCGCATCATTCACTATCTTTTGCCCAAAAATCAAAATAATTGAACCATTGCAACGGGTATTTTGACAACATCCATTCTACGCTTTGGGTGTATTCCTTCAATAATGCTTGGGCGTTTCGGTTTGGCGATTTCGATCTGCGCGAATAAAGATGGTAATGTGTATTGGTTTCCTTCATTACGTAAACAAAAAGGACTGGTACTTGCAATCGGCTTGCGAGTATAAACGGCCCGGCGGGAAAACTAGCTTCTTTTCCCAAAAGGGATTCAGAAAGCACTTTGCTCCCAGGCATATAGCGGTCACCTGTAAAACACACAAGTTCGCCGTTGGACAGCGCATTGTTGATTTCAAAAATATGCGACATATCATCTTTGACGAGAATAAACTTGATATTGGAACGAATGGTCACTTTTTCCATATATTCTTTGATATTCCGTCTTTCCGCATCGGTTGTGACCAAATTAATTTGCGATCGGGTATCAATTTCTTCAAAGAAAAATTCGGCAATTTCAAAGTTTCCGACGTGGGCACTGATCAAAATGCCTCCTTGTTTTTTATCGAGCAGTTCCACAATGGTTTCGACACCATCGCATTCATAAGTATATTGATTTTTTAGACTTGAGGAGATTGCAACTTTGTCTATAATCGTTTTTCCAAAAACAACATAATTTTTATAGACGCTTAGGGCACTTTTGAAAACAGGATATTGAAGCCTGTGCTTAAAATATCGGTAGATGCTCCCTGTACTTTTACCCGCAAAAAAGCAATAATAGAGCGCTACAAAAGACAAAAGGGCATAAGCTGCTTTTAAACCAAGATTTTTAATGAAGAAGATAAAAATCTTATATCCGAGGACTGTTCCCTTGCTTTTTCCTTCCCACTGTCCCGTCATGTGTGCAGTTCATAATTTAATGGATCTTTGTTTCGATTAAATCATAAAAATCCTGTAGGGTTATAACATTAAGAAAGTCTTCGCCGGTCAATTTTACCCCAAAATTAGCTTCGATCGCCACAACGAGGTCAACAAAATCCAAACTATCCAATTCCAAAGTTTCCTTAAGGTTGGCTTTAGGCTCTATGCTTTCGGATTCCACCTCAAACTCATCTACCAAAAAATAGTTGATTTTTTCTACTATGACTTGTTTATTCATTTTTAATGTTTCCACTTTTTTATAATTAAAGCCGAGTTGGTTCCCCCAAACCCGAATGAATTCGACAAAAATACATCAAATTTTTTGTTTAACGTTTTATTAACAAGATTTAATTTCAAAGCCGATTCATCTCTGGTTTCCAGATTGATATTGGGAGCTATGAAGGAATTTTCCATCATCAACATTGAATATATTACCTCACTCGCCCCTGCCATCCAACATTCGTGGCCAGTCATGGACTTTGTTGAGCTTACAAAAGGTCCGTTCTCACCAAAAACATCCATAATTGCACGTGCTTCATTGGTGTCGCCAACTGGTGTTGATGTTGCGTGTGCATTCACATAATCCACTTTTGAAGGATCTATTTTAGCTTGTTCAAGGGCCATTTTCATGGCGCGGGCCGGACCATCCACATTCGGGGTGGAAATATGTTCCCCATTGGAAGAGAAACCATAACCAATAAGTTCTCCCAAAATCGGAGCATTCCGTTTAACAGCACTTTCATAGCTCTCAATGATCAAAGTGGCTGCCCCTCCGCTTGGGACAAGTCCGTCCCTGTCCTTATCAAAAGGGCGGCTTGCTTTGTTTGGATCTGTGCACATTGAGAATACACCAAGTCCATCAAAACTTCCCATAGCGAATTCATTGATCTCTTGAGCTCCACCCGAAATAATGCAGTCTTGAAGGCCACTTTTTATTAAATGATAGGCCATTCCAACCGCATGCGATCCACTGGCACAGGCTGCGCTGATAGTGAAATTGATCCCCTTTAATCGAAAAAGAGTGGCCAAATTCATCGTTACAGTTGAGTTCATGGCCTTAAAAATAGCTCCTGAGCCGACCAAAGTAGTATCATTTTTCTCTCGGATTTTATCGATTGATTCTATTACCGATTTTGAAGTGCTGTCATTCCCATAAAGTATTCCTACTTCGCGGGAATTCAGGAAATTTTGATCAATTTTGGCGTTCCTTAAAGCTTCGACAGTAGCTGTATAGGCATAAGCGCCTTCCTCACCAATACTTATCCTCTCACGGCGAGAAAGAAATTTCTTAAGGTCTGGCGGTGCAACCCATCCGGTCAAACAAGATCGGTAGCCAAAATCTTTTCTTTTCTGGTCATAAATGATCCCAGATTTCCCTTGGTATAATGATTCCTTCACCTCATCCAAGTTTTTCCCTATGCAGGAATAAATTCCCATTCCAGTTATAACTACTCGTCTCATTCGTTCTTGCTCTGAAGTTTCTGTTTGTTTAAAGTGTACTACAAATTCAATAAATAAGATATTTTATATTTATTTCTATGAATAAATCCCTCCATTGATATTGACCACTTCCCCAGTGATATAAGAAGCCTTTGTGGATGCCAAGAAACTGACGAGATGCGCCACTTCCTCAGCTTTGCCAAAACGATTGGCGGGAATCATTTTTTTTAGTTGGCTTTCGTTCAGGTCAGCGGTCATATCACTCTCTATAAACCCAGGGGCCACTGCATTTACGGTAATGTTTCGTTTGGCCACTTCCTGCGCTAAGGCTTTGGTAGCGCCAATAATGGCTCCTTTTGCAGCGGAATAATTGACTTGGCCAGGCGTACCCTTTAATCCAGAAACCGAAACCATATTGATGATACGGCCATATTTATTAACCAGCATTTGTTGTATCAAGGGGTTGGTTATATTGTAAAAACCATTCAGGCTTGTATTGATCACACTGTGCCAATCTTCTGGTTTCATCCACATAAAAAGCCCGTCCTTTGTGATTCCTGCATTGTTTATAATCACTTCAATGATACTATTCTTATTTTGATCTTGCCATAGGTCAAATGCCTGATTTACGTTTTGGGCGTCGGTTACATCAAATTGAATAATTTCGCCTTTACCTCCAACTTCCTCGACTTTTTTTAAGGTCTGGATAGCAGCCTCCTTATTACTGTTGTAATTTATAAGTAGATTATATTCCAGATCTTTTGCAAGTTGAATGCAGATGGCCCGGCCAATTCCCCGAGAACCTCCGGTTATCAGGGCGTATTTTTTTTTGTTCATTTCCATTATCAAGAATCAAAAGTTCCTATTCCTATAAAGTAGAATATTTAGGAGGAAAAGGCAAATAAATATTTTGGTGATGAAGCTATCTGGAAGTATTTGAGAAATGTCCCACATGTTGGAACCATTTGCCTACCACTTCCCCTTTTTCGTTGATGAAGCCCCATTGTTTTCCTTTTTTTACCTTGGCCCTGTTTCCTATAAAACCTTTGTCTGCTCCACTTTGAAGAAATCCGAACATTGGGATGGATATTTCGTATTCCATTGGGATTACAAGTTTCCCGGTTTTATCCACAAAGCCCCACAACTTTTTCTCTTTGACTGGGGCAAGGCCATTATCAGCAAAAATCTCGGCATCCCTGAATTTGAAATCAATGACTACTTCACCTTTTTCATTGATGTAACCCCAATTTTTGTTTTGGTTAACTGGTGCCAATCCAGAATTGAACGCACGCGCTTTGTCATAAGTAGGTTGGATTACCCACTCCCCTTTTTTGTTAATGAAACCAAGTTTTTTTTCGCTTCGCGCATAAGTCAAAGATGAATTGTCGGTAAAGTCCCATATCTTATCGATTCCTGAAACTGGTGTAAAAGAACTGTTGTTGATTACGCCAAAACTTTCGCCTTTTTTGGCCCAGAGGCCATTTTTACTATAGTTTCCAATTTCGTTATACTCTGCCGGAACTACTATTTTCCCAGTCCGGTCCAAAATTCCCCATAATCCCTCATTTCTGAATCGGGCATGGCCGTTGTTCATTTCCTTGATCTCGTCGTATTTTGGCTCTATGATTATGTTTCCTTTTGTGTCGATTAGTCCAATCTTGTCACTTGATCGGATTATGGCCACTCCATCCGTGAAATCGTAATATTTATCGGTTGGGGGCGTGTTCAGAATTTCATTTTTAGCATTGATGTATTTCCATTGTTTTGACTCCAAAACCAGTGCATAGCCAGAATTAAAAGATTTTACCTTGTCATATTGTGGTTCAATTACCCATTTTCCGGAATTATCGATAAAGCCCCATTTTTTGTCTTTTAAGGCGGGCGCATAAGGACCTGAAAAATCATCTGCCTTGTCAAATTGGGGCTGAATGACAAAATTGCCAGAAGTGTCGATATAGCCGGCTTTTTTATTTTCGACCGCCAAGGCCAACTCTTGCGCATTGGAATTCAGGGCAGTAAAGCATAATATCAAAGAGAACAAAAACGAATATTTCATAATAAAAATTTATTTGGGTTAGCCGTGAATATAAACAAAATAAAATTTCTATAACACTATTCTCCGGGATTCATCAAAAATTTCTTTATTTCTTCCAAATATGGATATAACACCACATCTTCTTTAAAAACAGGAATTAAATGGCGAATTTCTGTATACATTTTACTGGTGGCCGATGAGACCTTGTCATGTACTTCTAAATATTCGATTGCTTGTACGATTGTTACCAGCTCTATTGCCAAAACCTCAAAGGCATTTTCGATCACTTTTTTTGAAATGAGGGCTGCATTGGTGCCCATACTCACTATATCCTGATTGTCATTGTTGCTTGGAATACTGTGCACGTACATAGGATTGCTGAGCATCTGGCTTTCAGCGGTGGTGGAAGTCGCGGTAAACTGGACGCCCTGCATTCCAAAATTGAGCCCTAACGTACCTAAGTTTACAAATGGCGGCAAAATATCATTAAGCTTTGAATTGAGCAAATAATTTAATTGACGCTCAGAGAGCATGGTCATTTTTGCAACCACAATTTTGAGTTTGTCCATTTCCAAGGACACATAATCTCCGTGAAAATTGCCACCGTGATATACATTCCTGTTCGCCACGTCTACAATTGGATTATCATTTGTGGAATTTAATTCATTGATGAGAGTTTTTTCAACATTTTCAAGGGTTTCCAGAACAGGACCAAGGATTTGTGGAACACATCTTAGAGAATAATATTCCTGTACTTTTTCTTTAAACACCACCACTTCGTTTGCTTCCTTATATAGGTGGTGTTCCCGTTTTCTTGTCAGCTGGCTGTCCTGCAAATGGTGCCGCATCATTTCTGCAACCTTTCGCTGGCCTTGGTGCATTTTGGCTTGGTTCAGTTCGAGCGAAAGATGATCGTCATAAGCATTTACAATTTCATTGATAGCTGACGAGGCTTTTATCATCCATTTCAGGATTCGCCTGGTGTTCATAACATTGACTAGGCCGATACCTGTCATCACGGAAGTTCCGTTCATTAAGGCCAGTCCTTCCCTGAGTTGGATTTTGATTGGTTGAAGATTTTCCAATTCAAACACTTCGGCAGTTTTTCTGCGTTCGCCTTTATAAAAAACTTCCCCTTCCCCAATCAGGACCAAAGCAAGATGGGCCAATTGGACCAGATCGCCACTGGCGCCCACGCCCCCGTGTTCATAGATCAAAGGAATTATATTTTTGTTCAGCAGTTGCGCCATGAGTTCAATGACCGATGGATGGACTCCACTTCCACCAAGACTTAGAGTGTTCATTCGTGCCAACATAGCAGCGCGCACACATTGAGGGTCAATAGGGTTACCCGAACCAGAGGCATGGCTACGTATCAAATTGTATTGAAGCTGAATGCGCTCATGATCTTTTATTTTGTACTGCGCCATGGGCCCAAAACCCGTATTGACTCCATAGATGATTTTGTTTTCTGAGAATTCTTTCAAAAAATCAAAACTGTTTTGGACGGTTTCTATTATATCTTTGTGAAGTTGGACAGAATCGTTGTGGAAAACAACTTGTTCAATTTCATCTATTTTCAGTTTTCCTTTTAGTACGGGCATTTAATATAAAGTCAAATGTGTGATCAAATGTAAAATAGCTACTTTTATATATATAGTTTCCAGAATGCAAATTTAGAATTTTTTAACAATTAATATTTATTTATTATGGACGATATTTCTGTGGATGTGTTAATTATTGGTGCCGGTCCTTCGGGATGTGTAGCCGCTGCACACCTGAACAAAAATGGAATTAAAACGAAAGTAGTGGAAAAAAGTAAGTTTCCTCGTTTTGTTATAGGGGAAAGTTTATTGCCACGATGTATGGACCATTTTGAGGAGACTGGGCTTCTGGATGCTTTAATGTCCAAGAATTTTGAAATAAAATCGGGTGCCCGCTTTCTGAAAGGCGACGTGGTCTGCAATTTTGATTTTGGCAAAAAGCACACAAAGGGCTGGGATTATACTTGGCAAGTGCCGCGCGCCGATTTTGACCATACCCTTGCCAAGGAAATTGTAAAAAAAGGCGTCGATGTTTCCTTTGAACACGAGGTTACGGCTGTATCCTTTGATGAAAATGGGCATTCAACAACCACAGTCAAAACCATGGAAGGGAATGAATATAAGATCAACGCCAAATTTATTATAGACAGCAGCGGATATGGAAGGGTTTTGCCCCGTTTGTTGGACTTGGACAAACCCTCTTCTTTGGAAGCGAATTCTGCAATCTTCACACATGTTGCTGAACCCAATCGGCCCGAAGGTGTTGAAGGAACCATTATAACATTTGATGTGGTAACGGATGAAGCTTGGCTTTGGGTAATTCCTTTTTCAAATGGAAATACGAGTATTGGTTTTGTTGGTCCAACGGAATTTATCGAATCCTTCAAAGGAACAAACACTGAAAAATTAAAGGAAATGCTGAAAATTTCCGATTATTATTATGATAGGTTAAAAGATTTGGATTTCCTTTTTGAGCCACATATTATTAAGAATTATTCGAAAGCGGTAAAACAATTGTACGGAAAAGGTTATGCCCTTACTGGAAACAGTGCCGAGTTTTTGGATCCCGTTTTTTCTTCCGGAGTCACCTTCGCAACCGAATCTGGAGTAAAAGCAGCAAAACTGATAACTAAGCAATTGCAAGGGGAAAATGTTGATTGGGAAACCGATTATACAGGTTATATTATGAAAGGGGTGGACGTTTTCAGAACTTATGTGAGCGAATGGTACACCGGCAATCTTCAGAAAATATTCTTCCATCGACCTGAGAACCCTGTGATAAAAGAGCAAATATGCGCAGTTTTGGCAGGGTATGTTTGGGACGAGTCCAATCCGTTTGTAAAGAACCACGATCGGTTGGTAAAGACAGTTGCAAAAGTAATTGACATGGAGAATGAACCGGCTAAATAGCCGTTTCATCAAGAACAATTCAGATTATTTTATTGGATGTCAACTTTAATCAACAAATCTTCTTTTCGTTTTTTATAAAATTCCAAAACGAACTGATTTTTAGATGTTTTTATCACTCTGTCATTGCTGAACTGGAAAACTTCCGTTTTGTCGCCCACATTTCTAGTATCCAATATTGATCCTTTGGAAATAGAACCAGTATTGTCGCTTATTTTATACGAAGTAAGATATCCTCCGTGCCCGTCTGAATGGGATGCCGGGGCTTCATCCTCTTCCAAGTCGATGTTTTTTACATTGTCCAAGAACACGATATAATGATTGCCATTTGTGTGGAAATAGGAATAGGACATACCGCCCTTATAGGTTTTACCAGTGTCATAGATCTGTCCTATTTTTGGTTTTCCAGATTGTCGTTTTGGTATTTTTTTCATCCAAGCCAAATTTCCGGCAGCATCAATCTTAGAAACCAAAATATCGTTGTAGTGATAAGTATAATAAGTGTGTTTTGGGGTATGGACAACTACAACATACGACTGTTCACCGATCAACAGTAAACTTCCGTCCTCATAAATAACGAGGTCCTGAAGCCTAATGTTTTCAAACTCGACCTTATCTTCATTTCTTTCATTTTTCCGTTTTGTCCTGTTATTTACATATTGGTTTAATATCTCTAATGGGATTTGGTATGATTTTTCATCAATTACTTCTCCGTCTTTTTTAATTTTGAACGTAAATATCCCTTCTGCATTATTAAGGGTTTTGTTCTGGCCATTGGAATAGAAGCCCGAACAGATCATATAGCCATCAAAGGATTCGAAAAGGGATATCCCGTTTATAAATTTATCGTTCAGGTCGACTTTGGTGATTTCGATTTCTGAAGATCTGGCCGAAAGCCGGAAAAGCTCCATTCCATAATTGGCTTCTTGATCCTTTCTTCTTTTTCGTTCTTTATTGCTGTCATCTTTATACACTTTTGTCAAAATATAGCCGCTGCCATCGGAGTCGACTGCGAAATCTTCAAGACCCATTCTTCTTTCAGTATATGGCATGGTATATTCCCTGGACCATATTTTGTTCAAGGATGCGTCAAAAACCTCGATCCCTATAATGTCATGGTTTCTCTTGTCATTCCGTTCGGCAGGCTTTTTTCGATATTGCACAAGGATTTTGGATTCATCCAAGGATTTTGAAAAGTCAAACTTATCGATTACACCTACTCTAAAAACAAAGGGAGCCAGAACTCCACTTGTTGAAGTGAGGGTGCCGGCCAGTTTACCTTCTATATCCATTAGTTTAATGGCTTTTCCTTTAAACTCACCAGTTTCGAAATTAATTTCTCTGTAAAAAAGTTGTTCGCGCTCTGTCTTTCTTCCAGTCCAATGTGAATAAAAAAGATAATATTTATCTTGTAACTGCTCTATTCCCTCCACCACGTAATTATCCGGGAAATCCTTATATTCTTTTGCAGAAATAAGCTTTAGCGTTTGGACATCAAACCTTTGGACAATTACCATTTTCTTCCAAGGTTTTATGCTTAGAATATGGTTTCCGTCCGAAAAGTAATATTTATTTGGAGCGTCATAAACTTGGTATGGTTCGCCTACCGTGTATTTGTAGTCTTCCGAAAGCTCTTTTTGTCCGTTTGCGGAACTTATGATTGCGAGAAAAAGCAAGCAGAACAATGATTTTTTCATAAATTGGTTTTGATTGGTTGTGAGGGTAAACATAATGAAATATCCAAAAAAAGATTGCATTTAAGAATTAATTATACGTTAAATGCAAATTCCTAAATTCTAGGAAGTTTTGGTGGGCCAATGAACAAGCTTAAATGAGTAGTGCAGCAATTTTTAAAATAATCTATCAGTATATTATAATGCTCCAATAGAATAGCAGTTTTAAAAAAAAAGAAGAGTTAGGCCCAATAGAAAAAGCCGAAGAAAGATTCCTCGGCTTTTTTTAATGTGCGGGCGGGGAGACTCGAACTCCCACACCTCGCGGCACCAGATCCTAAGTCTGGCGTGTCTACCAATTCCACCACGCCCGCATT
>CAZMDY010000003.1:0-40951 GCA_964565295.1 uncultured Aequorivita sp.
TATGATGTGGTTCGGGTAGACTGCGTAACCCTTGGGCCTTTGACCAAAAAAGATCTGCCCCGCGGGCGCTGGAGAATCCTTACCGGAAACGAGCTCAATCTGTTCAACATGCTGTAATAAAATCTTTTCCGCGATAGAGTTAATAATTTGTTTTTTTTTAGCACATTTGCATTTCTAAATAACAAAAAAGAATTTATAGAATGGTTGGTTTTTTGATTTGTATCAAAAACATTATTCCAAAATGAACAACACATTTTTTTATCTTCAGGCAGCTGCGCTATGGGCCTTGGGCATAAGTTTTAACCTTAATGTCTTTTCTATTGTTTAATCTTCACGTTAATCTTTTGTTATACTCCCTTTTTTTGTTGGGTTTTTTCAAATTGGACTTATAATTTACACCCTTCAACACCTCATTAAAAAGCAATGAATACCAAATACATAGATTTAATAAACCAAACATATTACTTCCCGCAGGAAGAATTTCAACTGGGGGAAAACGGCCTGGAATTCCATGGAATAGATATGATGGAATTGGTCGAGAAATACGGCGCACCACTTAAGTTCACTTATCTTCCCAAAATTTCGGAGAACATAAAGTTGGCAAAGAAATGGTTCAATCACGCCATAGAAAAGCATAACTACAAAGGCAGTTATAGCTATTGTTATTGCACCAAAAGTTCACATTTCAAGCATGTTCTGGACGAAGCCCTAAAAAATGACATCCATATTGAAACCTCTTCGGCCTTTGATATCGATATCGTAGAGAGTTTAAAAAAAACAGGGAAGATTACGGACAAAACTTACGTGATTTGTAACGGATTTAAACGGGAAGTATACATTCAAAATATCGCCCGACTTATCAATGAAGGCCACGAAAACTGCATTCCAATCATTGATAATTATGAAGAGATTGATCTTCTAAGCAATAGTATCGATAATCATTTTAATGTGGGAATACGAATTGCTTCTGAGGAGGAACCAAAATTCGAATTCTATACATCCAGATTGGGAATAGGATATAAGAATATAATTCCTTTTTATGAAGATCAGATCAAAAACAACGATCGAGTGGACCTTAAGATGCTGCATTTTTTCATCAATACGGGAATTCGCGATACGGCATACTATTGGAACGAATTGGTAAAATGTCTAAAAGTTTACGTACGCTTAAAGAAAATCTGCCCCTCCCTCGACAGTTTAAACATTGGAGGAGGTTTCCCCATAAAAAACTCGCTTCATTTTGAATACGACTATCAATACATGGTCAACGAAATCCTGAACCAAATAAGTATAACTTGTGCAGAAGCAGATGTTCCCGTTCCGCATATTTTTACCGAATTCGGAAGCTTTACGGTGGGAGAAAGTGGTGGTGCAGTTTATGAAATTCTTTATCAAAAACAGCAAAACGACAGGGAAAAATGGAATATGATCAATTCGTCATTTATCACAACTTTGCCGGACACATGGGCTATCAGTAAGAAATTCATCATGCTTCCCCTCAACCGCTGGAACGACGAATATGAACGGGTCCTTCTCGGGGGACTGACCTGTGACAGTGATGATTATTACAACAGCGAACAAAACATGGCCGCTATTTATTTGCCTAAATTCAAAAAGGACAAACCGCTCTACATCGGATTTTTTAATACGGGAGCCTATCAAGAAACCATTGGAGGTTTTGGAGGATTGCAACACTGCTTGATTCCACAGCCAAAACATATATTGATCGATAGGGACGAAAACAATAATTTAACTACCAAACTTTTTTCAGAACAACAAACAAGCGAGCAATTGTTAAACATTTTAGGTTATGAGCACTAAGACGTATGCCGGGATTCCGCAAGAATATGCGACCCTGGAGAAATCAAAAATTGTACTGATCCCCGTTCCTTATGACGGAACCAGCACTTGGCAAAAAGGGTCGGACAAAGGACCGGAGGCCTTTTTGGATGCTTCAGAGAACATGGAGCTTTATGATATCGAAACCCAATCGGAAGTATATAAACAAGGGATCTATCTTGCCGATGCGATTACTGAAAATTCTAGTCCGGAAGCGATGGTATCCGAAGTACACAAGACTACAAAGGATTATATAAAGCGCAACAAGTTTGTAACTTTGTTTGGAGGGGAGCACAGTATTTCCATTGGTTCCATAAGGGCGTTCAACGAATGTTTTGACGATCTAACAGTGCTTCATATCGATGCCCACGCCGATTTGAGAAAAGAATACCAAGAATCAAAATGCAATCACGCTTGTGCGGTTTATGAAGCCAGCCAAACCACGAATTTAGTGCAAGTTGGCATTCGCAGCATGGACATTGCTGAAACCCGGATTATGGATGAGGAAAAAGTATTTTTTGCCCACGATATGGCAAAAGATGAATACTGGATCGATAAAGTTATTGAAGCTTTGGGCGAAAATGTGTTTATCACCTTTGACCTTGATGCATTGGATCCATCCATTTTGCCTTCCACCGGAACACCAGAACCGGGCGGCCTTTTTTGGTATGAAACCTTGGATTTCCTAAAACAGGTTTTTGAAGAGCGAAATGTAGTGGGATTTGATATAGTGGAACTTTGTCCTAATACAGATGAAAAAGCCTCAGATTTTGTGGCAGCAAAACTGTATTACAAGATGTTGACCTACAAATTCGAAGGAACAGAAGAAGGCGATGAATACGAAAATAATTTTAATGAAATCAAATCCCGTACCTTAGGGACAAAATTTAACACCGAAGAAGATGAATACTAACAAAGGGGCCATTTCCCAGTTTATAGAGAAATATTATTTACACTTTAACGCTGCCGCACTAGTGGATGCCGCAAAAGGCTATGAAGCACAATTAAAAAACGGCTCAAAGATGCTTGTTTCTATGGCAGGCGCTATGAGCACAGCGGAATTGGGAAAGATTTTTGCCGAAATGATCCGTCAGGACAAGGTTCAGATAATTTCATGTACAGGTGCAAACCTCGAAGAAGACATTATGAATCTCGTGGCTCACAGCCACTATAAACGTGTTCCAAACTATCGTGACCTAACACCCCAAGATGAATGGGAATTGTTGGAAAAAGGATTGAACCGGGTTACCGATACTTGTATCCCGGAGGAAGAGGCATTCCGAAGGATCCAGAAGCACATCGTGAAAATTTGGAAAGAAGCGGAAGCGAAGGGCGAACGCTATTTACCGCACGAATATATGTACAAATTACTTTTGAGTGGTGTGATGGAGGAGCATTACGAAATTGATCTTAAAGATTCCTGGATGTATGCCGCCGCAGAGAAAAACCTGCCTATAATTTGTCCAGGATGGGAAGACAGCACAATGGGAAATATCTTTGCTAGCTATGTTTTAAAAGGCGAACTGAAAGCTTCCACTGTGAAAAGTGGGATTGAATACATGACATTTTTGGCAGATTGGTACACAGAAAATTCCAAAAACGGAATTGGATTTTTCCAGATCGGTGGAGGAATTTCGGGAGATTTTCCAATTTGTGTCGTGCCCATGCTGTATCAAGATATGGAACGGACCGACACCCCTTTTTGGAGCTATTTCTGTCAAATAAGCGATTCAACAACCAGTTTTGGAAGTTATTCTGGAGCGGTTCCAAATGAGAAGATAACTTGGGGAAAATTGGATATCGACACTCCTAAATTCATTATTGAAAGCGATGCGACCATTGTAGCGCCCCTAGTATTTGCCTATATTCTTGATATGTAAAGAATGGATTAGAAATCGGTTTGTCAAATGATTTGAATAAACTAACAGATAGGTACCCGCAATTTTAATCAGCAATCAATCCTTAAAGCTATGGAACATAAAAAAATTGAAAATGTAGAGCTAAAGTTCTTGACTTTAAAGGATTATAAGGCTTTAAAAAAAGCGACGATCCAGTCCTACGGGGGCATGCCGGACAGTTATTGGAAAATGAAGGAAATCGGCAACCTTATCGACGTTTTCCCCGAAGGACAAGTGCTGATTATGGCCGATGGTGAAATTGCCGGTTGTGCACTTTCCATTATTGTGGATTTTGACGAATTGGGAGAAAAGCACACCTATAAAGACGTAACAGACGACCCAAATTTTGAAATCCACGATCCTGAAGGCGATGTACTTTATGGAATAGATGTTTTTATCAGACCCGATTATAGGGGGCTTCGCTTGGGAAGACGCCTTTATGATTACAGAAAGGAATTGTGCGAAAATCTGAATTTGAAGAGTATAATCTTTGGGGGAAGAATGCCAAATTACCATTTGTATTCGGATAAATATTCTCCAAAACAATATATTGAAAAGGTTAGACGAAAACAAATTGATGATCCTGTACTGAATTTTCAGATCTCAAATGATTTCCATCCAGTCCGTGTATTAAAGGGTTATTTGGAAGGGGATAAAGCTTCCGGAGAATTTGCTGTTTTAATGGAATGGGACAACATCTATTATACCAAACCGGACAAAAAACCAAAACCTTCCGCGGTAAAAAGTGTGGTCCGGCTTGGCTTGATCCAATGGCAAATGCGAAGCTATGCCGGAATGGAAGATTTAATGCACCAAGCGGAATATTTTATAGATAGCGTTGCCGGATACCGTTGTGATTTTGCCATGTTTCCTGAATTTTTCAATGCTCCGCTAATGGTGGAATATAATCATTTGAGTGAGCCCGATGCGATCCGTGAACTGGCCAGCCATACAAAAGAGATCAAGGAGCGCATGTCGCAGCTTTCAATTTCTTACAACATAAACATCATCACTGGAAGCATGCCCGAGATAGTACGGGGTAAACTTTATAATGTCGGCTATTTATGTCGCCGGGATGGAAGCGTGGAGCGGTTTGAAAAAATACATGTAACTCCCGATGAAGAACGGGTTTGGGGAATGGTGAATGGAAATGTAATGAAAACCTTCGAAACCGATTGTGGAAAAATAGGAGTGCTTATATGTTATGATGTCGAATTTCCAGAGCTCTCCAGATTATTGTCCGACGAAGGGATGGACATTCTTTTTGTACCATTCCTGACCGACACCCAAAACGGTTATTCTCGAGTGCGGTTATGTTCACAAGCACGAGCGGTGGAAAATGAATGTTATGTGGCCATTGCCGGAAGCGTTGGCAACCTTCCAAAAGTCCATAATATGGATATACAGTATGCGCAGAGTGCCGTGTTCACTCCCTGCGATTTTTCCTTTCCGAGTAATGGCATAAAAGCCGAAGCCACACCCAATACTGAAATGATCTTAGTTGCCGATGTAGACATCGATCTGCTTCGGGAATTGCACACATTTGGTGCGGTCCGCAACTTAAAGGACAGAAGAAAGGATTTCTACCGATTGGAACGGGTAAAAAAATAAAACTCCTAAGAATAAACTAAAACTCCCGCTTCACTTCTTTACATCATGCGAAATAATATAAGCCTACCCTCCCATGAATTCCTTTAAATAATCAGGTTCAAAATAAGCGACATTTTCTGTTTCGTTCTTGTTGAATTTTCCATTTGCGATAGAAGCCATCTCTGCGGCCGATGGAAATTTATCGTCCAAAAATATGGCGTTGGGATGATTACAAATTGCCCTGAATTTAGTCGAGCCATCACCCAAAAAAATTGTTTTTCCCTTAGATAAAAATTCAATAAAGGATTTTTCATTCAGGATTTCAGCTTTTATTTTCCGCAACTGGGCCATTTCTGAATCAAAAACCGCGGAATAAACCTCCATCCTGCGGGCATCGAGCATTGGCACAATATAAACTTCTGCAGCCTTCACTTCCTGGGCCAAAATTTCTAGTGAAGAAATCGCTATTAAAGGAATATCCAAAGCAAAGCATAAGCCCTTTGCCGCAGACCCTCCAATCCGCAATCCTGTATAGGAACCAGGACCTTTGCCAACAGCAATTGCATTTAGATTTGCTTTGTCGAATTCTGCTTCCAAAAGTACTTCCCCAATAAATACATGAAGATTTTCAGAATGGGAAAATTTATTGTTATTCTCTTGGCGAATAGCCACAACGTCACCATCAATTGAAAGCGCTACGGAACAATTGGTTGTGGCCGTTTCAATACATAATATTGCGGCCATTATTCCTTTGTTTTATTCTTCTGCTCCACACTAACTTTGTCGCCAGGTTTTAGAAGTTTTGTCACTGTATTGTAGGGGCCGGTGATCACGGTTTCTCCCTCCTTAAGCCCAGACTTTATCTCTATGTTAGATTCGTCTTGAATTCCCGTTGTAACGACTCTTAAACTTGCTTCTTCGCCTTCTTTGACAAAAACAGCCTCAAATTTTTCAGAAGTTGGCCTGTTGTTTGCCGGGGTAAATCCTTGAGTATTTGTAGTATCCGTTTTTATCACGATGGAACTGATGGGGACGCCAATTATATTTCTTTTTCGATTGGTAATAATATCAACTGTGGCAGTCATCCCAGGACGAAATGGAGAGTAGCTTTCGGGTTTGCCTTCTGTAAGATCTTTGTAGGACTCGGGCAAAATACGAACTTTTACCTTAAAATTGGTAACTTGGTCCGCTGTCAATGTACTTTCGGCACTATTGGCTATTTCAGTAACCACGCCCTTGAACTCTCGCTTTAAATAAGCATCCACTTCCACCCTAGTGGAATCGCCCACCGAAACTTTGACGATGTCATTCTCATTTACATCGACCATTACCTCCATATTCTGAAGATTTGCCACACGAACTATTTCTGTACCCGCCATTTGTGCGGTTCCCACAACCCGTTCCCCCAATTCAACCGAAAGCTTTGAAATAGTTCCACTCATAGGCGAATAAATTGTAGTCCTGGCAAGGTTGTCCACAGATTGTTTCACATTTGCGGCAGCACTTTGGACGTTGAAATAGGCTGCCTCTCGGCTAGCCTTTGCCATTTCGTAATCGGCTATTGAGCGGTCCCATTCTGATTTTGAGATGACTCCTTTTTCAAAAAGAGTTTTATTCCGGTTATAGTTGAGTTTTGCAATATTCTCACTGGATTCGGCTTGGACCAATTGAGCCCTAACGTTCTGAAGTCCTGCTTGCGACTGGCTTACTGCGGCTTGAATCAAATCAGGATTTATTTTCACCAAAAGATCACCTTTTTCTACCACTTGGCCCTCTTTAAGCGGAAGTTCAATTATTTCACCTGAAACCTCGGAGGACAGTGCCAATTCCGTTTCTGGTTGTATCTTCCCGGTGGCGGCAACCGTTTCGACTATATCAATAGGTTGTATTTGAATGACATCTACTTCCCTGAAATTTCCGGAGTCACCAAACCACCCAGCTTTTTTTCCTATAACCAATAAGATTATGAGCATCAAGATCCCTATAATAATCCAGATAAGTGTTTTTTTCTTCATAATTAAAATTTTAATTCGCTGGGAGGAACCCCGAAATATAATTCCAAAACCTTCAACTTAAAAATATAGTCATATTTTGTTCGGTTCACTTCAATTAGCGCATTGTCATACCGAAGTTTTGATTGGCTAAAGTCAAAAGCATTTATTAGCCCCACATCATATCGATCGGACGCGTATTGATATGCCAATTCTTGCGATTCCAAAGCAACCACGGCTGCATCATATGCTTTTCTTGAACCTTGGACATCGACATAAGCTTGGTAGACGTTGGATTCCAAATCAAGTTCCGCCTGCTCCAAAAGGTATTCTGAATTCCGGAGGTTTATCTTATTTCTCTTTACATTATTTCGTACTGCAAAACCATTGAAAATTGGCACTGTGAGCTGTAAACCATATCCTATTCCGTCGTTCAGATAAAGTTGTTCCATAAAACCGCGCATGAGAGGATCGTTATCCGCATACCGGGTATTATATCCGAAGAATGCGGAAAGCGTTGGATAATAAGCGCCTCTGGAAATTTGTAAATCTTTCTCGGACAGATTCACGTTTTCCTCCGCAATCTTAACTTCTGAACGGTTTTTTTTTGCACTTGAAATAATACTGGACACGTCCATGTCGACAACTTCATTATCCATGATTTCGAATTCGGCTTCAACAATATCAAAGTTTGAATAATCCTTAATATGAAGTAATTGGGCGAGGCCAATCAGCGAAATTTTGACTAAATTCTCGGCTTCGGCAATCCGTTGCTTTTCACTGGCATCAATAGCATTGATTTCCAACAAATCTCCTCTCGGAATTGCTCCCGCATCGATCAAATCGACTGTGCGTTGGTGTTGTGCTTCGGTCACTAAATTTTGGGATTTGGCATCCTCCAGATTTGCTTTATTGAGCAACACTTGCAAAAATGAATTGGCCACCATCAGAGTTATGTCGTCCTCCATTTTATCCAATCTATATTGGGCGGCAAGAGCTGAAAGTTTTGCGCGTTGCAATTGTCTCAAATTCCGCAGGCCATCAAAAAGTGTAAGGCCGACATTTACAGCTGCCGAAGCCGAGCCCAAAGTGGTATTTTCCAAACGGTTTGTTGTAGGGTTCAAGCTTAGCCCCGTGTTGTTGGAGGCCGTGGCATTTGCATTTAAACTGGGCAGAAAATTACCTATCGCGTCCAATCGATCTATTTCTGCATTTTCTAAGTCAAGAGCGCTTTGCTTAATAGAAATATTGTTTTCCAAAGCATGGGCCACACATTCTTCCAGAGTCCATTTCTTTTCTTGGGAAAAGAATAGTTGGGAACTGATCAGAAAAAAGAAAAGGATTGCTGACTTTCTCATATATATTTCAATTGTTTGATATGTCCTATATTTTAGGTTTATGTTACAAGAACATATAAAATAGTTTTCCTTGAATCAATAGGAATTGGGGATAGTAAAAAAAACAAATAATGTGGAGCAATACGAAACAACCCTGACTTTTTTACCGTGGAGAACCCAAATTGAATATATAAGACTTAACCGGATTAAACTTGTTACAACAAAAAAGCGGAATATAAACTTTTAAATATCCTCTCCCCTTTGGCGCGCTTTCTTACGGCTGTGATATACGGCATAGCCAACTCCTCCCACCAACAAATAGGGAAAAATCATAAGATATACAATTCCGTTGTTGATTCCCTTAGCAGTTCCGCCGCCTTCCTCACTTTCAAGGACCGCACGGCACATAGCACATTGAGCATCCGCCGGAAGACTAACTAACAGAAAAAGTAATGCGAGAATAAAGAGTTTTGATTTCATATAAACAATTTTTGGATGACCTTCAAAGTTAACCAATCGGATGTTATTCCGTTCAATAATAAGGTGATATCATCAAATACACCAATACGCCGCTTACTGCAACATAGAGCCATAATGGATAGGTAATCCGGGCGATCTTCCTATGTTGGTAAAACCGTCCTGAAATAGCTCTCACAAAAGTAATCAACACAAAGGGAATGACTACAATTGAAAGCAAAATATGCGAAATCAGGATGAAAAAATACACATATCTCCAAATTCCCTCCCCGCCATAAGGGGTGGAATCAGATGTCATGTGATAAATCATATATAGGGAGAGAAATACAACGGACAATCCTATTGCTGTTCTCATCAGTTGTTCATGCGTTTTTCTGTTCCCTTTTCGGATTTGAGCGACGGCCACTATCAAAATAACGGCAGTAAGGGCATTTATAGAGGCATAAATAGGCGGCAGGAAACCCATTCTCTCAACTCCCGGGATCCTGACCGTAAACAACATGCCTACCGCCACAGGAATGACAATTGAGAATATCCATATCAATCGGGTGTGCATTTTGTTATTCTCAACAACAGGTTTCATGGACTACAAAAGTTTTTTTATATCTTCTTTCAACATCTGGACTTGTTCAATTTGAAGTCCATCATAATAAATAAGTGGATTGCCGTGCGAATCCAATCGAGAACGGATATGGCCATTTTGGTCGATCAATGCAAACAGCCCGGAATGTTCAAAACCACCACTTTCTGCTGATTCGGCCGCATATAGATTGAAGCCTTCGTTGGCCAACTTAAATATTTCATCCTTATCGCCTGTAAGCAAATGCCAATGGACTTTGGAAATTCCATTTTCGGAGGCATATGCTTTTAGCACTTCGGGGGTATCGTGGGTGGGATCAATGGTAAAAGAAGCAATACCAACCTTAGGATTTCCAAAAAATTCGTGTTGGATCTTGAGCATATTTTCATTCATCCTGATACAAATATCTGGACAAGTGGTGAAGAAAAATTCCACCACATAAACTTTGTCTTCAAAGTATGCGTTGTCAATAGTTTTCCCATTTTGATCCGTAAAGGAGAAAGAAGGCACTTGAGCTTTTATTCCATTTCTCTCAATATAAGCAAGTTCCGGACTGGAAATTTTGTCAATGATTTTTGGAACGGCCCAAATCCCAAAAATCAAGATCACAAATGAAATTCCTATATATGAATAATTCTTTTTCATTTTTGATTCAGTTTATAATTGCTTTTCCGGCATTTGGAGATGATTCTAAAAACACTTACAGACTCGGTTTTCTATATTTTTTTTATATTTCCCTATGGGAGTCATATTTTTTCATGGCCCTTCTGTATTCCGCCAGAAGAACCTTTACATCATCGTTCATTTTGTTGTTGATTTCCGCAACATTTCTGGAATCAAAACCAAACATAGTTCCCAGATCGTCGTCATCATCCCTGCCGCGCAAGCTTCGTTCTTTGTCTATTATAAAAACATAAGGTGTGGAGAGTGCTGAATCCAACGAAAAATCGGAATTTAATGACTGAAACACTTCAAAAATTTGATCTTCCGTTCCGAAGGCGAATTTCCAAGAATCGGTGGGGGCAATTTCCTTTAGCTTTTCCTCTATCTCTCGAGCCTGATCCTCCGTTCCTTCGGGAAGAAGAATAACAAATTGAAACTCTTTAAACGCATGATTTTTACTGTAAATAACATGCGCTAAATTATAGGCATAGGCACGGTTGGCCTCCAAATCCTTTCCGAAGAAACCAAGGACAGTGATATGATCCTGTAGCCTAACATTGTTGCCGTCGAGGGTAATAAACCCATCGGTTTCAATAATGTTTTCAGAAAGAATGGGTAAAGTTTTAAAATAGTTAGTGCTGAGCGAAAAAAATATATAGGCCGTAATTGGCAGGACAAAAAGTACGCCGAGCACTATATATTTCTTGAGGTTCTGGTTCATGATCGTGATGCAAAAATAATGGCTTGAGGCGCCATGCACAACTTTATAAGGTTAATTTTTGAAGAGAAAGGGGCTTGAAAACATTACGGTAGCGATATTCTATAATCAGTTTCAAAAGATGATATAATTGGCTATTCTATAAAACATATATCTATAAAAAAACCCTCGGAAAGAGGGTTTCTAAGCATTTAAAAATTAGTTTTTATAAATCCGTGTTTGAACACCTCGTAGAGATAGTCTCCTTCAATCAAAATGAGCGCAACTAAGTATGAGATCAAAAATACACCGGTCCATACCACAGCTCTACGCAATGTGGGCACCTCATCCCGCATGTGCATAAAATCCCATGTGATGTAATAAGCCTTAACGATAGTAAGGATAATAAATATCCAGTTTAGAAGTTTCAGTGACAAAAATTGCTTGTGCAATAAAAAATCGGGTCTAATGATCCCCAATACAACTTCAATAATTGTTACAATTGAAAGGAGAATAAAAACGCCCCATATTTTATGGATGTTGGACCTGAACTTTAGGTTGCCTCTAAATATTGCCAGTTTATGTTCGTTTGCGTGTTCCATTTATTAAGAATTGAAATCTATACAAGATAAAAGAATGTAAATACAAATACCCAGACAAGGTCAACAAAGTGCCAGTAAAGACCAACTTTTTCAACCATTTCATAGCTTCCGCGGCGTTCGTATGTTCCCAATAGGACATTAAAGAAAACCACAATATTGAGCATAATTCCAATAGACACGTGAAAGCCGTGAAATCCTGTTATAAAGAAAAAGTAGTTTGCAAATAAGGGATGGCCATATTCATTATGGCGCAAGTTAGCACCTTTCACCACCAGTTTGCCATCTCGTTCCAATTTGGTGATGGATTCTTCGCGCGACAGCACAATATGGTTACCAAATTCGTCTTTTTGCTGAATTCTTACCAAGATATCCTCATTTGCCAAGAGCCCTAACTTAACCTGTTCCAGAGAAAGGTTGGGATAATAGGCTGGTTCTTTTTTATACCAGACCCCTCTTTCCTCTGTGTGTTCGACACGAGGCATTGTGGCGGGGGCTGCAAAATCATCTAAAGCCACTCGTTGCCCATCTTTGTGCAGAAACTGTATTATTTCTCCACCGTTGGTCTCCACTGCTCCATAATCCCCTTTAATAAAGGTTGACCATTCCCAGGCTTGGGATCCAATAAAAATAAAACCTCCAATAATGGTGAGAAACAAATAAAAGATCACTTTGTTTTTCTGCATCTTGCTTCCTGCATCCACCGCGAGTACCATAGTAACGGAGGAAAATATAAGCACGAATGTCATAAAAGCCACATAGTACATTGGCGCATCCACTCCGTGCAGAAATGGGAAATGGAAAAAGACCTCGTCAGGAATTGGCCAGATTTCGGCAAATTTGAAACGCGACAATCCATAAGAGGCAAGGAACCCGGAGAATGTCAAGGAATCGGAAAGAATGAAAAACCACATCATCAATTTTCCGTAGCTCGCCTTAAGGGGCGAATTTCCGCCTCCCCATGTTTTTCCTTCAGTACCTGTTTGAACAACAGTTGCTTCCATAAAAAGTGTTTGGTTTAGAAATAAGTTTCAAAAATACGTTTAATTTTTATTTAACGAAATATAAAAATAAAAACAGGTAGATCCATACTGCATCAACGAAATGCCAGTATGTTGCAGCCAGTTCAATCCCAAGGGTTTTACCGTTTTGGTATTTTTGTTTATAATGATTATAAATTACAACCATCTGCGATACCAGCCCCCCGACCACGTGGGCAACGTGCAACAAAACCATTAAATAGATAAATGAAGTAGTAATATTGCTTGTGGGGCCCGTAAAATTATACCCGCTATCTATAATCTCGGAAAAACCCACAAACTGGAAAACCACAAAAGCAATTCCGAGTAAAAAGGTGGTCAATAGCAACACCATTCCCTGGGAATGTTTCCCCTTTTTAATTGTATTTTTCGCTAAATGTATTGTAGCACTACTGATCAAGATCAAAACAAGGCTGACATAAAATGCTTGTGGAATTTCGAAACTCGTTAGCCAATCTGGGCGTTCCTTGCTTACAACGTAGGCACTTGTCAATCCGGCAAAGCTCATTGTGAGGCTAATAATTCCAAACCAAAGAATGTTCTTTTTGGCCCTATTTATTTTGGCTTCTTCAGGCCTATCGGTTAGGTTCATTGTAAATATTTAAAAGATTAAAGTTTGATGCTGCCATTTTTGGGATCGTTATCTTAAAAATTTGTCTACCACATAAATAATTTGCAGCAATGTAATATAGCTCACACTTGCGAGCATAAGCTGTTTGGCCGCCATGGCTGTTTTTCTCTTATATAGCCTTATGCCATAATAAAGCAGTCCGATGCCCAACAAACCAATCAACACACCAGAAAAGGGTGTCAAGAACAACTTCCCAGTAATCCCCAAAACGGGAATCAATGAGCTCAAGACGGTCCATATACAGTACAAAACTATTTGCATAGCTGTTCCTTTATCCCTTTTCCCATTGGGAAGCATGAAAAAACCTCCTTTTTGATAGTCATCATACAGAAACCAACCAATGGCCCAAAAGTGCGGAAATTGCCAAAAGAACTGGATCATAAACAGCGTGCCTGGCTCAATGCCAAAACTTCCCGAGGCCGCCACCCATCCCATCATAAAGGGTATTGCTCCAGGAAAAGCGCCTACAAAAACGGATAGGGGCGTTTTTGTTTTAAGCGGAGTATATAGACTCACATACATAAAAATGGAAATCGCGCCGAACATTGCCGTAATTGGATTAATGGAATACAATACCCCAATTCCAATAATGGTAAGGATCACACCTAAAATAAAGGAAGTGCGAACACTCATTTTCCCAGATGGCAAAGGCCTATCCTTGGTCCTTTCCATCAAAGCATCCAGATCGCGCTCTATGATTTGATTAAAAACATTGGAAGCTCCAACTAAAGCATATCCACCGACGCATAAAAGAAAAAGCACAAAGAAATCAATAACATCGGCTCCCAATAAATAACCCGCTACCGAGGAAAACAACACGCTAATGGAAAGGCGGAATTTTGTTATTTCGGTGAAATTACGCAGTACTGACTCCGTTTTGGACTGGGAATGACTTATGGACAAACTCATATTTTATAAGACTGTGCAAAGATACATTTCCTGTACAGGTTTTACAACAGAAATATTGGTATTCTAACAGCAAAATCTCTCACGTTCAATATGATTTTGTCAAGCGGACAAAACGGAACAAGTTTACTACAGAACCTTTATATAAGTCGAGTCAGTTTAGAAATCGTAGTACCAATTGAAGAGATCGGTCCGGATCCCAAAATTGACCCATGTTGTTTGGTTCTTAAAAACCGTTTCGGTATCCTCCATAGGGCTGATGTCCCTAAAGATCAGACTTCCATATATTTTTAAATTGGTTGCCGGATTTATTAGGTAACCCAGTTGAAGTTCGGCGTGGAGAAAATCCGTCGTATTACCCTGTCCAACTTTATTTCCCAAAGTGGAGACCCTGTTATTGTTTTCGGACAAATAAATATTGTTTCCATAATTTAAGGAATCCTGGGGAGTATTAAAGTCAAACCCCCTTTTGGCCAAAACGAGTTTTGCATCGCCGTAGATCCTTCCTTTATGATAACTGGCGATTGCTACAAACTCAGAGAAATTTGATTCCAAAGTATGGGCCATGGATTGGTTGTTATGGCCGTAGTTAAGGGTTACAGTAAAATGGGAATATGTATAAGGCCGCACACGATTGAATTCGCCCTGCAGGAACAGGTTTTTTAGGCCAAAAGCATCATAATACTTAAGTCCCAGTTGATAGCCTATTTTATTCTTATAGCTTCCATTCCCCCCAAAAATATCTGCTGTTGAAAACTCATCGATCGCCATTTGGCCATACAGATTTACCCGATCGCTAACTTTATACTTCCCGCTAAGGCCGATCAGTGCATTTCCTCCTCTTGCTCCTGTAGAAAATTCAATTGAGCGGTAAAAAATCACCGGGTTCATATAATTGAAATCAAACCCTCTGTTATTATCATTTTCCCAAAAGACTGATTCAAAAAAACCAAGATTGAGCCTTTTGGTGATATTGTAACTAAGATAATGGGATGCCATATACTTGGTACGGTAAGAGCCTCCATCCGTGACTTCGGGCCTTACGTCGCGAAGTGACATCCAGGTGTTGGTGTACTTGAGTTTCCAGAAAGTGGTGTTCAATTTAAAAAATGGGTAGGGGCTTGCATTATCGCTCAGAAGTAAAGACCGATATCCATCGCCCAAAAAGTTTTTACCATGACCGAGCTGGACATTAAAGTGTTTGGAAGGCGTATAGGAAATATGTCCTGTGGCTCCAGGATAGTCATAGGAGTCAGTCTTAAAACCTTTCGCAATTCCTCTTCCAGGAATAATTGCCGGATAGCTATAAGCTTTTATCGACTCGGCATAGTTGTTATAATAACCCGCAAAACGGCCTTGGCTTTCATAAATTACGGCAAAAAAACTGAGGTTTTTACCTATGCCTCCTTGTGTATAGACCAATCGGGTATTGTTATAGGTGTTTATGTCAGCATCAAAATCTTTTCCTGCCTGAAGATCCACTCCAGGATCAATGGTCAGCCAATAATCTTTTCCTTTTATTGTGACCATATGTTCGTTCCAGAATTTTCTCCCAAACCACGAGGTCCTTTCCCTTGAAATACTGGCATTTTCGGCCTGAAAGTCGTAATATTTATTTACCTCTTCATAAGTATATGGTTTCTGGGCAGTATGGCTATTCAATCCCACTCGGTTCATAGCTGCATCAAAACGACTATAATTTTGGTTGGATAACGGAATGTTTATGTTGCTTTTATATTCCTCGTTTTCGTAGGGCAGGTTTATAAGTTCATCATATTCGTTCACCAATTTTTCCCGGGAATTTTCCAGATTTTCCGCCGCAGAAGCTTCGAAAGTTCCTCCAGGGCCAGTCAACGGAACTTGAATTGGCCAAGAAAACTGGACATAGGTTGGGATCCCGTTATAAGTGGCAGGCTCCACTGTTGGTAATATTCCGAATACCCGTTCAATTTCAGTTTTGAGTTCTTCATACATTCCATCTATATAAAGCACATTGAATTTTCCTTCTTTGGAAATCTCAAAAAGAACATTTACCGTTCCTCTATAATTCTTTTCCGAAACGCTGCTGGGCATTTCAAAATTGTCATAAATAAACTGGTGCAAGGTTTGGGTAAAACACTGTTTAATGCTAGCCGCATCCACTTTTTCACAAGTTGGAAACACTGGATAATTTTCATATTCAATAGTAGAAATCTGCGCTGTCAGACCAAATGAAATTGAAAGAAAGCACGCTAATAAAGATTGTTTCATATGTCTTTATTTAGTTGGTTTTAATGGTCGGATGGACTGTTGTTGGGAACATTGGCTGTCGGTATGCGTAATGAAATGACATTCCGCTGTTTTGGGGAGAAAGATACTGATTTTGTAAGGACAATTCTAAAAAAAATTGATTTTAGCAGCAGGCAATTTTCTTTTTGAAAAGACAATTGCAGATCAAGAATGTTATGAAAAACAATTGAGAAAGAAAACTGATGGAAATTAAAATTCCTGTCTTGGACTAACCAAGACAGGAATCTTTATAATTGCAAAATTGATGTTTTACTGAATATCGAAAATGATTGGAAGTGAGTAAAGTACTCCCACTGGTTTTCCGCGTTGCATGCCCGGGGTCATATCCGGCAATGATTGCACAACGCTTACAGCCTCTCGCTCAAGTCTCGGATGTGGAGCGCGCGCCCGTACTTCAACGACTTTTCCATTTCGATCTATCTTAAACTGTACTGCTATTCGTTGTCGGCCCTCAAGCCCTAGGTCATTGGCCAAATCGGTATTGAATCTTCTGTTGATAAACGCAGCGACTCTATCCGACATACATTTCTTTTTGGCATCATTTCCTCTCTCATTTTCACAGCCTGGATATACTGGTACATTCTCAATTACAGCGAAAGGAACATCTGCGATCACTTCTTCCACCACTTCTTCAACGATTTCGGTGATTTCAACAATTTTCTCTTCCTGACTGGTCTCGGTGGATTCAATAACCGTTTCCTCAATATCTTCTTCATCATCCTCGATTACATCAATAATGTCTGGAGCTGGTGGTGGCGGTGGAGGCGGTGGCGGTGGCGGCAGGGTTTGTGTTATTGGAATTTCTTCCATAAGTTCATCTCCAACTTCCAGTTGTCCGAAATCGCTATCGGTTTTATACGACTTCCATTCAATGGCCGTCCATGCCAACAGGAGCATCAAGATCACACCAATCTGGAAAAAGAGCATGCTCCTTCTTCCAACATCGGCTTTTGGGTTTTTTTTAGGTTCCATAGTACTGTGTTTAACTTGTGGCTAAAATATATAAAATATCATTCAAACTAATAAGGAAATGAATTTTTTAGGAAGTGATCATTTTTTTTAATCTGAAAAACAGAATTACTCCTAATAAGGCTCCACCAAAATTTGCAAGTACATCAAAAACATCCGGAGTTCTTGAAGTGGTCATATAGCCTTGCAACAATTCAATTATTATGCCATAAATAAGGCTTGCCGAGAGCACTATTGCCCCATGCTTCCAAGTAAGTACTCGGCCATTGCGGAAGAACCAGTATAATTGCCAAAGCAATACCAATAGAAAATGAATTGCTATATGTATTGATTTATCCGCTCCTCCGGGCAAATTCACCTTTGGAAGACCGGTTGTTGGCATCAAAAAAGCAATTGTAATTACTACGGTATATGCGATACTGGCCGTGACCAATAAACATCTATTACCCAATAACCTTTTTATATCCAACATCATCCAAAAGGTCAGCTACCTCATCCTGATTTGAGATTTTCATCTTGATCATCCACCCCTCGCCATAAGGGTCGGTATTGACCTTTTCAGGTTCAGATTCAAGGGAATCATTGAATTCGATGATTTCACCACTTAGTGGCAAAAAGAGATCGGATACGGTTTTAACTGCTTCTACCGTTCCAAATATCTCGTCGCGATCAAGGGTTTCACCCACCGTTTCTATTTCAACATAGACAATATCGCCCAATTCGCTTTGGGCAAAATCGGTAATACCAATTGTAGCGGTATCTCCTTCAATACGGATCCATTCATGATCCTTTGTAAATTTTAGTTCGTTTGGGATGTTCATAATACAGATTTAAGTTAGACTTTTTTTTAGTTTCCAAAATTATAGCGAAGTGTGAACCCGCTTCTGATAGTTGTTTGCGGAAATGCCGTTGATATGGCATATTCCGAGAAAGTGTGGTCATAATAGAAAAGCACGGTTAGGTTTTTTGAAAGCGCGTAATCAATGGTGAGTTGGCCACCATAAATTGTTTGTCCAGCCGTGGTTTGGCTATTGTCCATATCCAAATACCTTATAATGGTAATATTGTCCCTTCGTGAAAGATCCACTTTAAAATTGAGGTCACTGACCATCATTGAACGGGTTCCTCCAAAATTTGTAGCTATTCTAAGGTCCTTAATTCGATAGCCCAGACCAACTATATATTCATTTCCTTTTATTTCTGTAAGAAGGTTGTTCGCAAAACTCAACGACAATGCCCTATCCTTTCTCATTTCTGCCAATATTTGGATTGAATTGCTCATTTCAAAATCCACTCTTAACAAAGGCGAAAACTGCTCCGTAAGATTAACGTTCATAAGCAATGTTTGCGCTTTAAAGTTTCCTGCCTGGTCCACCGCATCTGGCTGTTCTGGGTTATAATCCAAATTGGATTGAAATTGGTTTACAGTATAACTTGCCCGATACCCATGGGTTAAGGAAAAGCGTCGGAAATTATTCTTGAACCACGGAATTTTCATAAGGCCAGTATATTTGACATCCCAGTTAGGCAAAGGAACGTCCCTAAAAATGCCGGTTTTTTCCTTGGAAGCATCACTGCCTTTATATGCTGAAAGAAATGCAGGCAGTAAAACATCTTGGCTATTTCTGCCGAACCCTACTGGAAAACCATCATCAGTCCGAGGAATATTGCCACCTTGGTAATAACTTTCGGCGAGTCTGTTGGCAATGATCAATCGGTTGTCCTTGAAGTCTTGGAAGGCAGCCGAAGTTTTTTCATCACTGCTGCTGAAGGCTGTTTTGATCAACAAAGTGGATATGTTAAAATTCCCAAAGGTATTTGGTGTGAGCGAATGGTATAGCCCATCGTTAACCCGGAAATTTTCCGAATAGTTTTCGGATCTAATTTTGCTCCCGTTAATATCGATTGTCAGATCATTCAATGGCTCCAAGTTCATTTGGATGTCCATTTGTTCGTTGGATACTTCGGTGTATTGCTCATTAAACTCGGGGTAAAGGGTTAGCCAACCTTTTTTGGCGGCAAGATCTCGTATTTCCCCTTGTCCTCCAAAAATAAATCCAGCTGTTGGTTTTAATGTTCCAATAAAACCTGTTGACGGCAAATAGCCTGGCATATAAATTCCTTCGGTTTTCTGGTAATTGAACTGGATCCTTTTAATGGAAGTTGCCAGACCAATTAGCGTATTAAGCCCCTGGTCTATGGTGTTCAACGTGTTCTGGCCTGCGGCTGCTCCACCAGCAAGTGAACTATTGGAAGGATTATCGGCCGTAAGGCTCATCCTTTGGTTGGATCCTGAGTCTCTTCCACCGTTTGTTTCGCCTTCCCCAGCGTCTCCTTCTCCTTCAGTTTGTCTGGCCCTGCTTCTTTGGATTTTCGTAAGTCCAACATATCGATAAAAAGTATTCATATCGACTGTGGAATTGATTTTATGGCTACTTCCGTTTTGGATGGAGTTTCCGAGATTAAACGTTTGCGTTTCACCGGTGCTCAATTCTATTGGAAGTTCACTAAACTGGTTGCTACTCTTCTGCCATTGGTAATCACCGGTGTAGGAATATGTGGCCCTTATGAACCTGAGGAAGGGAAATTTGCTGAATGGAAGATCATAATTGATCTGCAACGATTGAATGTGTTGGTTGGGCACACCTACATCAAAGAATCCGTCCCAAACCCCAATGGAATTGTCCACAATACCATCATCGGTCAAATAATTGTTTACGATCCGATTATTGGCAGATGTGAAATTCAGCCGCAATGATTTTGTCAAATTGTAGTTCAAAGTATATTGCCAGTCGAACATATAGTTGCGTTGGTAAAGTGTAGGCAAACCAATATTTCCTTCAAGAAGATCGATGTCCCTGAATTTTTGTTCGTTATACTGTCGGATGATATTTGAGCTTACCGTAAGATTTGTTGGCAGATAATTTATATTCAAATCTTTCATGAATTGCCAGTATCTTCCTCTAAAAATGGAATCATTTGCCTTGAATGGTTCATAGGTTGAAGGGTTGAAGTTGTAATTATAAGTTGCCCCCGCCCTAACAGTTTGTTCAAGTGCTTCTTCCACTTCAAAATCATGGTGATCGGTCTGATTGTATGAAAACGATCCGGTAAAGTTTTCCACATCATAAATCTGTGGTTTTCCATCGCCCGTCCTGTCTTTTCGAACACCGATAAAGTTGACGCTCTGCCTACGGGTATAATCTACTGCCTGCTCTTTTATTTTGTCTCTATCGGCATCATCAATGGCGTTGTCCAATCTAGTCTGTAGTTCGATATCTTGGAACTGGGGATCATATTTTGGAGTGATAAGTTCCTCGGAACGGCCATAGTTGAAAGGCAATTGGATACCCCAATTCCTTGGCAAAAGTTGACCAAGGTTCAAATTGGTTACCACGTCATATTGCTGGTGGTCTTCCAAGCTTCTTTGATTTGGTCCTTGCTCTATGGAACCGAAGCCTACTGTGCTTCTTTGACCGGTAGCACTAACGGTGGCAAAATCGGCCATGTTTGCATCCATGCTCACGATAGCAGCCCATCCTCCTTTATTCTCCAGTTCAGAAAGACGAAGCTCATTGAACCAGACTTCACCACAGAGTTCATTTTCTGTTGGATTTTTTAATCCCAACATTATTGTGCGTACATTTCCAAAACTTGGATTTCCGCGGATACCGATTTTTAACGGGTTCCCTCCGCCGCTGATCCCTCCTACCAGTTCTTCTTGGTCGAAAAATCTTACTTCAGTTGGGTCTGCATTCGGATTTGCCCTAAAATAAGCCAGAGTCTTCGTTTTGACATCCTGCAACTGTTCCAAAGGAAGATTCAATCGGTTTGCCACAGGCCATATTTCTTCAGGATTGGCAGTATAAAACCGTGTGGGATCCAGAGGCATCTGTATTTCATAGTAGTTATTGGTAAGGTCGTTTCCAATTCTCATAAAAGCGACAAGCTCACCATTGACCAGTGCATTTTGGTTTTCCAAAGATTCTGCGTGCACAAACATTTCCAGATTTTTATACTGCCGCATATCTACCGTAAAGTTTTTATAAACTGCCCGGCCATCATTTGGTTTTAGCCCGCAAACACGGAGAGCCAGGGACTGCTCGTTTTGGCGGATAATATTGTTGTTGTTGTTCAGCTCCTCGCGCTCAAGACCTGGAGGCATTCTGTATGGAATCGGCTGTCGGTTTTCGTTTTCCTCTATACTTACTGCTTCCACCTCAAACAGTGTGTTGCTGTTAGTTGGATCTTCAAATGTAATGTCGTTCAGTGTTTTCTCAAATCGTCTATAGTCTCCTCGCACCAAGTCCAAAGTTCCGAAACGCATTACGGTATTTTCTTGGAACTGTGAAAGGTACATTCTCATAAACCGAATGGAACGAAAATCGGAGATTCCACCTATTGCTTTTGTCGGATCGCTTATGGGCACCTTGAACTGTACCCATCTAACGGGTATGGTATTGTTGTCTGGAGTGGTAACTTGTATTTCCTTGACATCGCTGACATATCGGTTGTTTTCGGTATCCAACTTTCCATTTAGCGGTTTGAACGGCACGCTATATTCAAAATAGCTATTAATGGTGTTCATGGTATTGTCCCGATTGATGTCCTCCACATCGGGAAGAGTCGTGCTTCCCCGATTGGTATCACTGACCTCCACTGGGGAATTTCCCTGTGTGCCGTTATATCTTAGGTATCTATCCAAAATGCTGCCCTGTGCTTGTAGGAAATACTCATAATCGTCGTTAGCGGGGTCTGTAAAATGTGCAAAATCGGGAAATTTTGCAGCTTCCTGAGCATTGTTCAATCCATCCAATCCGATATCCTGGTTTGCCCGGGCAGCGCCATCTGTACTAAAGGTATAGACCAAAGATTGGTTGGTAGGCACCTTTCCCCAAAGGGTTGTTCTGGTATTGGCGTCACTTCCATCTTCTGGCAGACCATTTTCATATTGTTTTATTCCGTCCTTAAGAATATCTTCTGAAATGTTACCAAGGTTAAAGTTGATGACCCCTCCAGGATTATTCATGTTCTCATCATAGATAAAGGGATCCATTATCCAGAACTGGATATACTCTACATTTGATCTTTCAAAATCGGAAGCGGATATTGCCCGGGAAATTCCGCCAAAATTGTCCTGTGAATTAGGGAGTATCCCATCTGTGGCTGCCGCTGGATTAAAGTTGTAGGACCCTCTTTGATTTGGATAATATGCCAAGTCTAACGTAAAAAGCGCTTGGGTTTGTCCTTGTACTATATCTTGTTGTGGAAATATTTCATCTCTAAAAATACGTCTTGAGAACGGGGAAGAAAGATCTTGGTCATTTATGCCGTCGGGTCTGCTGCTACTATAAAAAACAGGGTCTATTGTGTACCAAGCCAATTTTGCCCGTTTAAAATTGTAGGACAGATCTTCAGCTTCCCCGTTTAGATTTGCTTCAACAGGTGTGCTGGACAGAAACCAGCTTTGTGATGAACTTATGTCAATTGCTGTTTGCGAGGATTCGAAATCATCTATGTAGACCGTTGTTTTTCCTCCAAAACTTGAAACTTTGGGCGCTCCTGGCATAAGGTATGCAAATTCCCCTCGCAGGGAAACGTTGGACTCCACATCGGTATCAATATTGGGCAATTTATTTACCAATCGGGTCAAGAAAGGGACCTCGGTGGAATAGTTGGCATTAACCCCAAAAATGGTATTGTTTATCGGTTCTACCCCGTAAGATGATTTTTGGGTCAAGGGCCTTTCATTCATATTAAGGTAAGTGGCTCCTACCAAGAACTTATCGCTGAATTTATGCTCCACGTTCAGTCCAGTAAAACGTTTGCTCTGTTGACCGAAAACCGCATTGTTTTCAGTACTGACAGAAATTGGAGTGTTGCTGTTCATCAATGCTGGGTCTATTATCTGAACACGCCCCATAATATAATCAACGGTATAATCGACGCCTTCCACTAAGGTTCTTCCTCCAGCTGTAACGGTTACAGAACCTTGGGGAATATTGAAAGCCCCAATTGAAATGCCATCGGCACCGGTGGACTTGTAACTTCCTTTCAGTTGGAATTTGTTTTTCTCGCTTTCCTGTTGCTCTGCCTGCGTTTTGGTAGAGGAATATAGTGTTCGGAAAACGTATTTGTGTTGGTTTGCATTATAGGTTTCGGGAATTTCATAAATTGCCGGAACAACACCCTGGGTTGGGGTTCTGTTCAATTTATCAAAAAGATGTTTCCCGAAAGGTTCAACGGTTGTGAAGATGATCCTTCCGTTTTGTGAATCCACAGTAATTCCTGGAATAAAATCGAAAAAGCCATCTCCACCCTGTTGAGGGTCATTATTAAAGTTTAGCCGATCCACATTAAAGACTTCCAACAATATTTTATCTTTAACATTCTCGGGAAGTTCGGCGTATGGGTGTTGTGGTGTGCCCCGGGCCTCTTCAATATAGTTGAGCGGCGAGGGATCGGTATATAAAATATTGAGTTTAAAATCTTCTTTTTCCAACTGGTATGCACCGATGGGATAGATATTTTTCATCATCAGGTCCCAAATCGGCTCATTGACACTTGTGATACTGCTTTTCAACATTTTTACAACGAGGTTCTGTGCCGGGCTCACCTGGTTATCCGGGTCTGGATCCGGATCGGGAATCCCACCTTGCCTGGGGTCCGAACCGCCTCCATTGGCCTCTACACCGTCATTTGAAAATTCACCCACTTGATATACTTTTCCGTTTACCGTAAATTGGTATGCCACCCCAAGCACCTCATCATTATTAAGCCTTTGGTTTAAGGAGATATATCCCAATTGGGAATTTATTTGATATTCACTCGGCTCCAGTCGTCGCGCACTTTCCAGACTGACAAAATCAGTACCGTCGTTCACTCGAACCCCTGTAAAACCTTGACGTACGGTAGCAATGTCCCTAATGGCAGGATTCAACAAAGAAGATGCGCCACCATTGATTCCAAATGGATTGAAATCGTTGTTGGCGTTGTCTGGATAAGAATTGGCCGGTACGTTAATAAAACCTCCCGGAGGAGAATCCAGGCCAATATTTGTTGGATCGGATTCTCCAATATCTTGGACTGCAACAATATTCCTAACATTATTGGTCTGGCTGGATCGATTGGTGATCCATACTTCCATCCGGGTTACCTGGACATTGCTGTTTATAAAAGGATATTGTTGTAAGGCCCTATCGTAGTTATCGCGAAAATAATGGGCTAGGAAAAAATGACGGTTATCGTCGTAATCGAGGGCAAAGAGTTCAAAATCGGTTACGGTGGCACCTCCCTCGGCCATTACGGTGCGCATCTCTGATTTTTGTTCAGAAAAAACTCCCGTAATTGTGGTTTTCCCAAATTGCAACTGGGTCTTTACCCCAAACAGACTTTGGGCTCCTTGAATGAGCGCACTGTTCAGCGGCATACTTACATTACCTACTTCAATTTTTTGGATGATGTCATCTTCAGTCGGGGTATACTCAAGTTTTACTTGGTTCTGAAAGTCAAATGTGCTTTCTGTGTCGTAATTTGCAGTAACTTGCAATCGGGTTCCCACTTTTGCCAACAAGCTCAAACTTATTCTTTGGTCAAAATCGAATGTAAAGCTACTTCTGTTCCGGGGTGAGAATTGAGGATTGTCCTGTTTTGTGTATAGTATTCCAAGGTCGAGTTCAACGGAACCTTGAGGAATCACTTCAATAGTATTTCCTCCGAAGAGAGTTTCGAAAAAGTTTGAGTTCACATAGAATGCAGGCAACAGGTTTTTTTGTTGCTCTTCGGAACCTGCCTTTCTGCCATCTGCGGCATCTATTTTTTCCTTGAAATAGCTTTTTATCTGTTCTTCCTGTAACAGTTTTTGGTATTCCTCACGCGTAAGGATTAATGGATAGTTGATGCTAAAGTCCCCAAGTTTCTGGGTATAGACATATCGATCGATAATGGGGTCGTAGGTATATATATTCTCAATGCTCGTCGGAGGTGGCAAGTCCATTCTTCCCATGGTGGAACCAGTGGCTGTACTATCTTGAGCCATTGTTGATTTCCCGAAGGACACGAAAAATATCAGTATCAAAAGCTTAAACAAGCTACCTTTGAAAACGTAGTTTTTTGCGTTCAATTGTCACAGTTTTTTTAAAGCTAGTTTAATGATGGTTTCCACGGAAGCTTGGGGATTTTCCTTTCCGATGGAATCGCAAACTTTTTCGGCCTGTTTTCGGGCAAAACCTAAAGTTTCCAATGCAGATAACGCTTCAATTTTATTAGTATTGCTTGAACTGGGCGAAATAGAAGACAAGCCATAAACTTTCAATATTTTATCTTTTAAATCCAAAACCAACCGCTGTGCCGTTTTGGCTCCAATCCCTTTTGCGGACTGAAGAGTCGGCAAGTCATTTGAGGAGATGGCCTCCACAATCTGCTCTGGGGCCAAGGACGACAGCATGGTCCTTGCGATACTGGCGCCTACTCCTGAAACGCTTATCAGCAGTCTAAAAATTTCCCTTTCAGCTTGGGTTGAAAATCCATAGAGCAAATGCGCATCATCGCGCACGATAAGATGGGTAAACAACTTGATGTTTTCTCCTGTTGGAAGATTTGAAAATGTATGTAGTGAAATGTCTATAAAATAACCTACTCCGTTACAATCAATCACAACATCGGTTGGATTTTTTTCAACCAGCCTGCCCTGTATATGGCTTATCATAATGTTAACGAATGCTTAAGGGGTCAAATATAATATAATTATTTGCAACCGCCATTGGGTTACATGATGAATTATAACCATTTATTTTGAAGATGAAAATCGATCTAAAAGGAAAAAAATGCAACTTGAATGAGGCCCCACCTACATCAATGATGGGAGCTTTGGATGAGACTGCTATCCTGACGTATCCCTTCTTTATCTTAAGGTATTCTAAGCTATATAAACGCTATACCTATGGTGCATGTACAAGATTTATATTAAGTAAGCTGAAACTTTATATAGTTTGGAACAAGGAAGCAACATTCTGGATCCAGAGGCCACTCCTGTAGGAAATAGTTTTGTCGTCCCCACTTTCCATTTTAACAATCATCTTATGTCCTGTTCCATAATAGGGCTGAATGCCTAGTATATACCCAGGATTTCAACGACCAATTTATATCTTTGGATCCTATGAATTATACGGATGGAGCGATGCAGTTTGTTTTGAACAATAAGATATATTATTTATACACAGACCCCAACTACCATTCTAAACTTTTTGTATGGGACGGTGTTTTAAGCACCGTGAGTCCCTCTTTGGAAAATTCAATATCGTATTTTCCAAACCCGGTTGACGACATGCTGACGATTCATTCAAAAAATATAAACTCCGCGAGTCCGCTGGAATTAACGATTTATGCAATGGATGGAAAACCTCTCGGAAATCCGATCCATAAACAATTTGAAGGATTCCTGGAAGTTTCATTCGAGCATTTCTATCCCGGGATTTATATCTTAGAGATCACAAAGGACAAGGAAATTATTCGGAAAAAGATCATTAAACGATAATGGGCTCGGCCTATTGTCTTCCTTTTTCCCTTTTCATTTCTCGTTTTTCCTTTCGCTGGGCATCGACTACGGTAACGGCAGCCATATTCACCATTTCATCAACGCTGGCGCCCATTTGCACAATGTGAACCGGTTTTTTCATTCCCAAAAGAATTGGGCCGATGGATTCAACGTTATTAAGCTCTTTTAAAAGTTTATAATTGCTGTTTGCAGAATCAAGATTGGGAAATATGAGTGCATTCACTTTTTTGCCGGCCAATTTTGAAAAAGGAAACTTCGTCTGGAGCATTTCCGGGTTCAACGCAAAATCAGCCTGTAGCTCCCCATCGATCACCATATCAGGATTGGATTTATGCAAAAGCTCCACCGCTTCTCTTACTTTGCCAGCCTTGGGATCTTTGGAAGAACCAAAATTTGCATAGGAAACCATTGCAATTACGGGATCAACACCAAACATTTTCATGGTATGGTTGGTCATTTGTGCAATTTTTGCAAGTTCCTTGGCAGTGGGATCAATATTAATCGCGGTATCGGAAAAGAACAAAGGCCCGCGTTTGCTGAGCATTAAATTGGTTGTGGCAGCTTTGGTTACGCCGTCAAAAAGTCCTATGGTCTCAAAAACAGGTTTTACCACTAAAGGATAGGATCGGGAATAGCCCGAAATCATCCCATCCACATCACCTTCATTGAGCATCATACTGGCATAATAATTACGCTCCATCATCAATTTCTGTGCATCGTATAAGGTAACCCCTGCACGTTTTCTTTTCTGCCAGAATTTCTCGGCATACATGCTGATTTTGCCCGATTCCTTGGCTTCCTTTGGATCGATTATTTCAAGATCCGCATCAAAGTCCAGTTGCGACATAAAATCAGCTATTACTTCTCTTTTTCCCAACAAAACGGGAATGGCGATCCCTTCGTCATATACTATCTGGGCAGCCTTCAACACATCTAAATGGTCGGCCTCGGCAAAAACGATACGTTTGGGATCCATTTTTGCACGGTTGAGCAGCAATCGAATGATCTTGTTATCGCTTCCCATCCTCGCCAAAAGATCATCTTGATATTCCTCCCAATTCGATATGGCGTTTGTAGCCACACCACTTTCCATCGCAGCCTTTGCTACAGCTGGCGGAACCGTGGCAATCAAACGTGGATCAAAGGGTTTTGGAATGATGTAGTCCCTTCCAAAGATAAGTTTGGTTTCGCCATAGGCAATGTTCACTTGCTCGGGAACTGGTTCTTTGGCCAGATCGGCCAGTGCCTTCACAGCCGCCATTTTCATAGCTTCGTTTATTTTTGTAGCCCGAACATCCAAAGCACCTCGGAAAATATAAGGGAATCCAAGCACGTTGTTCACTTGGTTAGGGTGGTCGCTCCGCCCCGTTGCCATTATAATATCTTTCCTGGTTTTCATCGCCAGATCGTAGTCTATTTCCGGATCCGGATTGGCCAAGGCAAACACAATCGGGTTTTCGGCCATGGAACGAAGCATTTTTGTACTTACAATGTTCTTCACTGAAAGTCCGATAAAAACATCTGCATTTTTGAGTGCCTCTTCCAAGGAATCGACCTTCCTATGGGTAGCAAATTCCAGTTTTTCAGCTGAAAGGGTTTCTCGGTCTTTTCTGATAACGCCTTTACTATCCAACATCACAATGTTTTCGGATTTTGCGCCGAAAGCCTTGTAAAGTCGTGTGCAGGAAATGGCTGCAGCCCCGGCTCCACTGATCACAATGGAAACCTCCTCTATTTTCTTGCCAGCCAAATCCAAGGAATTGAGCAAAGCCGCTGCCGAAATTATCGCTGTGCCATGTTGATCGTCGTGCATCACTGGAATATCGAGTTCTTCCTTAAGCCTTCTTTCTATTTCAAATGCTTCAGGCGCTTTAATATCCTCAAGATTGATTCCTCCAAAAGTTGGTGCAATGGTTTTTACGGTTTTTACAAACTCGTCGATGTTCTTCGTATCGAGTTCAATATCAAAAACATCTATATCGGCAAAAATTTTGAACAGCAAAGCTTTACCTTCCATAACTGGTTTTGAAGCTTCCGGACCAATATCGCCCAATCCAAGAACTGCAGTCCCGTTGGTAATTACGGCTACAAGATTTCCTTTGTTTGTATATTTGTATACATTCTGTACATCTTTCTCGATCTCCAAGCAAGGATCGGCCACGCCAGGAGAATAGGCCAGTGCGAGATCGCGTTGGGTGGCATATTTTTTAGTGGGAACTACCTGTATTTTTCCGGGTCGGGGCTTTGAATGGTATATCAGTGCTTCTCGTCGTCTGTTCTGCTTGCTCATAGGAATAGTGGTCTTTATAAAAACATTGGATCATCATATCCAAAATGGAATTGCAAAGGTACGGATTTTAGAAGAAATTTGAATTGCACAAGTATGGCTTAGTCTTTAAACAACTACAGGTTTCAATTCATAAATTTTTGAAAAATAAGAGGGAGTTCAAATTATTTAGAATTACTTGCAACATCATATAAAGATAAATTAGCACCTTGAAAAAGACTTTGTTTCTTCTTTTTGTTTTTTCCATTAGCGCCCCTGTTTTTGGTCAAAAATCAAATGCGGAAAAGGACAGTTTGCAACTATATGATAAAATAGCGACCTATTCACAAAAGAGCAAATTCACAAAACTGATTCACCGATGGGTTTTTCGGTCAAATGAGAAAAACACTAAGCGAACCGTGCCGCAAAAGGTTGATTATGGACCGTATGGAGGCAAAATCATTAGAAAGATAATTATACATTCCTTAGATCCATTTGGGAATTCGGTTACGGACACCACTGTTGTTGCGAAAACCTGGCTGGAAAGAACTGGAAATAAAATTCATGTCAAGTCGCAGGAAATGGCTATCCGAAATTTTTTATTGCTTAAGGAAGATGAACCTCTGGATACCTTATTGATATCGGAATCCGCGCGTCTGTTAAGAGCGCAAAATTATATCCGTGAAGTCCGGATTGAACCTAAATTTGTTTCTAACTCACAAGATTCTGTTGACGTCACTATTACCACTTTGGATTCTTGGAGCCTGATCCCCACCTTTACTTTCTCCCAATCCTACACAGACTTGGGCCTACGAGAGCGAAATATCTTGGGAACGGGCCATCAAATGAATTTGGAATATTCAAAAAGATTGATCGATGGCGAAGGGGCAGTAGAAGCAAGTTATAGGGTTCCGAATTTTAAAAACACTTTTATCAATGGTTTATTGGAATACAAAATAGATTATGACGAGTATTTTGAAAAAACCTTTTCAGTGGGGAGGGATTTTTATTCCCCATTGACGCAGTGGGCTGGTGGAATTATGCTCCAGGAGCGGCTTTTGCACAGGTTTTTCCCAGACGACACCTTGGACCTGACACATCACAATCTTCGGTTCGTTTCGCAAGATTATTGGGCCGGACATGCATTTCGATTGTTTAAAGGAAATTCTCAAAGAGAAAGGACCACTAATCTTATTATAAGTGCCAGGGTGTTAAGGGTGAACTTTAGAGAAACTCCCGGTATCCAATATGATAAAATCAATTATTTTTCAAATGAGAATTTTTATCTGATAAGCACTGGGATTGCGTCAAGACAGTATGAGGAAGACAGCTATATTTTCAGGGATGGAATAACCGAAGATGTGCCAGTGGGAGTTGTTTACTCCATAACCGGCGGGGTACAGCACAAAAACAATAAAGACCGAATGTATCTTGGGGCCCAGGTATTCTATGCAAATTATTTCAAATGGGGATTTCTGAGCACCAATTTTGAGGTAGGCAGTTTTTTCAACGGTTCAAAAACGCAACAGACAGCATACAGTTTCAGTTTGAATTATTTTTCCAATTTAATAGATCTTGGAAATAACTGGAAAATGCGGCAGTTCATTAAACCTCAGTTCATAATTGGAACCAATAGGCTCAATTATATTGGAGACAGATTGAGCCTAAATGAGAACCCCGATTTTAATGCCAATTATAATGACCCCATCCATGATGGAGGTGTTTCCATACGAGGATTTGAAAGTCATGCGCTGGGAACCAAAAAGTATATACTTTCCCTTCAAACGCAGTTTTATTCCCCTTGGGACTTTTTGGGATTTCGGCTAAATCCTTTTATCAATCTAACAAGCGGTATGTTGAGCGGAGGGGAATTCTTGACTGGGGAAGATAAATTATATTCATCCTTAAGCGCTGGGGTAGTTATAAGAAATGACTATTTGGTTTTTGATTCCTTTCAACTCTCCTTTTCCTTTTATCCCCAAATACCGGGGCAGGGGCGAAATATAATTAAGACAAATGCTTTTGAGAATGACGACTTTGGGTTTCAAGATTTTCATATAGGCAAACCAAAGAATGTACTGTACAAGTAAGAAAAGTCGGGAATAAGAACTTATTTTCGAATAGATCTTTTTTTGAAGATAACATTAGCCCCAAACAGTATTGACCCTGCAAGCACAAGAAACAACGGCAATGCACCAAGCTCGCCTTCAACCAAGATCATGTATGGCAGTAGAACAAGTCCAGTAATCAACAATACGAGCGAAAAAACCTGACCGAGTTTAAATATTTTCTTTGTGTTGTTTCCCATTTTGTAGTCCCTTTTGGCGTAAAATTACGGAAAAAACAAATACCATTTCAAACTTATAAATTGTTGCTTATTTTTCAACAAAGAAAGAATTAGAGAGTCATTCATTCCTTTAAAAAACGGATATTGCGCTGTAGTCCGTTATACTTTGTTCGTTTGACCGCGCTTTTTCGGAAGATCTTTTGAAAGACTTCTTCAGTAATTTCTTCCCAGTCTTTTTTATCCATAGAGAGCAGGTCGGGATGTGGATTGAATAGCGGCTCTTTATGTCCTTTGCTGAATTTGTTCCACGGGCAAACATCTTGGCATATATCGCACCCAAACATCCAGTCGTGGAACTTTCCTTTTTCCGATACCGGAATTTCATTTTTAAGTTCAATGGTAAAATATGAAATACACTTACTGCCATCCACTACCCGATCGGCAACGATTGCATCTGTAGGACAAGCATCGATGCAGGCCGTACAAGATCCGCAATGATCGGTGGCCGGGGCATCGTATTCCAAATCCAGATCGAGAATAAGTTCAGAAACAAAATAAAAGGATCCAACCTGCTTTGTAAGCAAGAGACTGTGCTTTCCTATCCAGCCCAAACCACTTTTTGACGCCCAAGCTTTGTCCAGGACGGGAGCTGAATCCACGAATGCCCTTCCATGTACTTCTCCGATTTCTTCGGAAATAAATTCCATCAGCTGTTTGAGTTTGTCTTTTATTACAAAGTGATAATCGGTTCCATAAGCATATTTTGAAATTTTATAAGTGCCCTTCTTCTGTTTTTCATTTGGAAAATAATTCATCAATAGCGAAACCACACTTTTTGCGCCCGGAACCAAAAGGGTAGGATCTAATCTCTTGTCGAAATGGTTTTCCATATAAGACATTTCGCCATTCATGTTCTTATCAAGATATTGCTGCAATCGTGGAGCTTCCTCCTCTAAAAATTCAGCTTTACTTATTCCACAGGAAAAAAAACCGAGCCGTTTTGCCTCGGCTTTAATCAAATCTGTATGTTTCTTTCGATAGCTCACGGTTTGGATCAGAAAAAAATTGGAATGAAACAGTGGAAGTTGAAAATCTATTTTTTAGAACAAACCGCCTTGTGTGGGGCCTTTTAGCTTGCCCAAATGTTTATAAGCCGCTTCTGTTACCTCTCGGCCCCGCGGTGTTCGCATAATGAAACCTTGCTGTATCAAAAAAGGTTCATAGACCTCCTCAATGGTTTCGGGGCTTTCGGAGACAGCGGTTGCAATAGTGGTAATTCCCACTGGGCCACCTTTAAATTTTTCGATGATGGTCAAAAGTATCTTATTGTCCATTTCATCCAGGCCGTGGGCATCGACATTAAGTGCTTCCAAGCCATATTTGGCAATTTTGACGTCGATTTTGCCATTTCCCTTTATCTGTGCAAAATCACGTATGCGGCGCAAAAGTGCGTTTGCAATTCGGGGTGTTCCCCTGCTTCGGCCTGCTATTTCTATGGCCGCTTCCATACCGATTGGAACTTGCAAAATTCCAGCACTTCGCTGAATGATAGTGGTAAGAAGTTCAGTGGTATAATACTGCAATCGGGAGGAAATCCCAAAACGTGCGCGCATTGGAGCAGTCAAAAGTCCGGAACGTGTTGTGGCCCCGATAAGCGTAAACGGATTAAGATTAATTTGTACAGATCGAGCATTTGGACCGGATTCGATCATGATATCAATTTTATAATCCTCCATGGCCGAATACAGGTATTCTTCAACTATTGGACTGAGCCGATGGATTTCATCAATAAAGAGCACATCGCGCTCCTCAAGATTTGTCAAAAGTCCGGCGAGATCTCCAGGTTTGTCCAACACAGGACCGGAGGTAACCTTAATATTTACGTTAAGTTCATTCGCCAAAATATAGGCCAGCGTAGTTTTCCCCAATCCTGGTGGCCCGTGAAACAAGGTGTGGTCAAGTGCTTCGCCTCTTAGATTGGCCGCTTGGACAAAAATCTGCAAATTGTCCAAAGCCTGCTCTTGTCCGGCAAAATCCTCAAAGGTTAACGGACGGAGTTTCTTTTCAATATCAAGTTCCATTGGGGAAAGGTTTTCCCCTGTGGGATCGAGGTGCTCATTCATATAACAAATATAGCAATCATCTTGGACTCCATTAAAAAAAAAGAGAACCGTGCTGTTTAGGGAACGGTTCTCTTTCAATAATTTCAGTGTTATTAAACGTTGAAACTCTTTTTATGTCGGCTACTAATAACTTTAATGATCCAATTCATCTTCATTGTCCATCAATGGGACATTCTGTGGAATAAAATCCTGACCGGGAATCACATAGTCGGTTTCATCCTTGTTCAGTTTACTATAGTCATAGGCCCAACGGTAAACGTGTGGGATAGGGCCGATCCAGTTTCCGTGAACCGCTTTAATTTCAGTGGTCCATTCCAAAGTCGTTGCGTTCCAAGGATTTTTGGGGCCAACTTTTCCATAAAACATTGAATGGAAGAAATTATATAGGAACACTACTTGGACAGAAATGGTAATAATTGCAAAAACGGTCATGACCACATTGATATCGGCCAAATCGTCGAAATAGGGGAAACTGCTGTTGGTATAATATCTTCGTGGTAGACCAGCTAGCCCGACAAAATGCATGGGAAAGAAAATCCCATAAGCTCCAACGGCCGTAACCCAAAAGTGGATGTATCCAAGATTCTTATTCATCAGTCTACCGTTGAACATTTTGGGGAACCAGTGATAGATTCCAGCCAAAAACCCATAAGCTGCAGAAATCCCCATTACCAAGTGGAAATGTGCTACAACGAAATAAGTATCGTGAACGTTGATATCAAGCGCACTGTCACCAACAATAAGTCCTGTAAGTCCACCCGTTATAAAGGTAGACACGAAACCTATGGACCACAGCATGGCCACGTTCATTTGTAGGTTTCCACGCCACATTGTTGTTATCCAGTTGAACGATTTTACTGCGGAAGGAATTGCGATTAGAAGTGTGGTAAAGGTGAAAACCGATCCCAAAAACGGGTTCATTCCCGATACGAACATGTGGTGGCCCCATACAATGGTAGAAAGAAATGCAATTGCCAAAAGAGAGGCAACCATTGCCCGATAGCCAAAGATAGGCTTTCGGGAGTTTGTGGCCAATATTTCTGAAACGAGCCCCATTGCTGGTAAAATTACGATATACACTTCAGGGTGTCCCAAGAACCAGAAAAGGTGCTCAAACAAAACAGGAGACCCGCCTTGGTGGTGGAGTACTTCACCCGCGATATAGATGTCGGAAAGGAAAAAAGATGTTCCAAAACTTCTATCCATGATCAACATTAGAGCTGCAGAGAACAATACAGGGAACGATACCAAACCAACCAACGCTGTTACAAAGAAAGACCAAACTGTCAATGGCATTCTAGTCATTGACATTCCCTTTGTCCGTAGGTTCAAAATTGTTACAATAAAGTTCAATGATCCTAAAAGCGATGAAGCAATAAAAATAGCGAGTGATATCAACCATAGGGTCATTCCTGTTCCAGATCCTGGAATTGCCTGTGGTAGTGCGCTCAGAGGAGGATAGATGGTCCATCCTGCTGAAGCCGGCCCCGCCTCCACAAAGAGTGAGGAAAGCATAATAATACAAGAGATCAAAAACAACCAATAGGAGACCATGTTCAGGAATCCGGAAGCCATGTCCCTCGCTCCGATTTGCAAAGGTATAAGTAAATTACTAAAAGTTCCGCTCAGTCCGGCAGTCAACACGAAGAAGACCATAATGGTTCCGTGGAGTGTGACCAAAGCCAAATAAACATTAGGATCCATTATACCGTCCTGTCCCCATTTTCCGAGGAGCACCTCATAAATGGTAAACTGATGGTCTGGCCAAGCCAATTGCAATCTAAACAGCAATGACATCAAGATCCCGATTACCCCCATAATAATACCGGTTATCATATATTGTCTCGAGATCGTTTTATGATCTATGCTGAAGATATATTTCGTAATAAAGGTTTCTTTATGATGATGTCCGAAACCATCGTCTTGATGGTCATCCAATGCGTTAACCTGTGCGTGTGCTGACATATCTATCTAAACTAAATTATTTTTTATATTATCTGTTAAGTTGTTCGGCCAGTGTTGGTTGTTGATCCAACCAAGCTTTAAAATCCTCTTCGGATTCAACCACAATTTTCATTTGCATGTTGTAATGGCTAACACCACAAATTTTGTTGCAGAGCAATAGGTAGTCAAACTCATAAGGCTCTAAAGGCTCTTCTCCTCTGGCAATGAGCTTTTCACTTTCCCTATCTCTAATATCATTAATATTGTTAACCTTATTGATGATGTGATCTGTTTTTCTCATTTCTTCGGTCGTAATGGTAGGTGTCAGCGCAAATTGGGTGATCATACCTGGCACGCTGTTCATTTGGGCCCTGAAATGGGGAATGTAAACTGAATGCAGTACATCTTGTGAACGTATTTTGAACAATACTCTTCTGCCTACCGGTAAATGAACCTCGGTCACAATTTTATCGTCTTGTCCATTTGGATCTGAAGGATCCACACCAAGTATGTTTACACCTTCTATCAAACGAACGTTGGCGTCTCCGAGGGTATTGTCATTACCTCCATAGCGCGCATTCCATGAAAATTGCTTAGCATAGATTTCAACAATTAGCGGATCGTCATCCCGGTCAACATTCATAATATCGGTCCAGGTAAAGAGACCATATATAATAAGTCCGGCAAGGGTAATAACTGGAATTATTGTCCAAATAAATTCCAACTTGTCGTTGTCTGCGTAAAATATCGCTCTCCTTGTTTTGTTCCCGCGATAGATAAAGGCGAAATAATGCAACAATGCCTGTGTTAAGATTCCCACTATAAAAATGAGAATCATTGTAATAAGCATCAAGTTATCAATCTTGGATCCGTGCTCCGAAGCAGATTCTGGCAACAATGTATCATACCAAAGCCAAAAGCACACAATGGTGAGAAGGTATAGAAACACCAAGAATCCGACCATTAGATAACCATTGAGGTTGTTGTCTTTTTCCGAAGCAATATCGGTATAGCCAACTGGTTTTTTCTGTGCCAGTTGGAATATCCTTTTCATCTGCCAGACAGTGATTCCAAAAAGGAGGATTACGAGTATAACTAAAAATACGGTCATCTTTTAAATCTTCGTTTAACTAATTGATTAAAAATGGTGATTTTCACTTTCCCTAATAAATGGATCGTTCTCGGGCTTCAGGGAAGTTTTCCCTAAGCTTGTACCAACAATCCAAATGAACAATCCCAAAAAGAAACAGATACCTGCAATTTCAGGAATTCCAAAATACCAATGGTGTCCGACTGTGGAAGGCATTATCAATAGGAATATATCAATGTAATGCCCTATCAGAATAATAACCCCAGTAATTACAATAAGCCATGGTATTCTTTTGTAATCGCTGTTCATAAGCATCAGGATTGGGAACACAAAATTAAGAACCAGCATTCCAAAGAACAATACTGGGTATTCTTGGATTCGAATAACGAAATAGGTAACCTCTTCAGGAATATTTGCATACCAGATCAACATAAACTGCCCGAACCATAAATAGGTCCAAAAAATACTGAACGCAAAAATATATTTGGCCAAGTCGTGCAAGTGTTTATCGCTGATAAAAGGGACAAGCCCTTTAGCCCTAAGATGGATTGTGATCAACGCCAAAGCTGTAATAGCGGAAACGAACAGACTAGAGAAAACATACCAAGGGAACAACGTACTGTACCAGTGCGGGGTCATAGACATAAACCAGTCCATCGCCATTGTTGCCTCGGTAATGATAAAGAATATCAAGAAAAACACTCCTGCCCTGAAGTTCTTACGATATGGCTCGTGGTTAGTGGCAGTTGCTTGCTCCAAAGAATATTTTCTTGAGAAATGACGATAGAGGTTCCAGCCTAACAAATAAATGACGGCTCTAATTACAAAAAAGGGGAAATTCAAATAGCCTTCCTTACCTTGCAAAATCTTATCTCCAGCTACCAGTTCATCGTTTTGCCAAGGATAAAAATTGGTGCCTGCAAAAACAACGAGTAAGAAAACAATAATGGAGCCAGGCAAAAGATAAGCAGTAATACCTTCCATAATCCGATATAGAACAGGGGACCAACCTGCTTGGGATACAAATTGGATTGCGTAAAAAACCAATACTCCCAAAGCAATCATCATAAAGAAAAATGCAGCCACAAAAGTAGCTGACCAAGGCCTAACTTGTAATTGGTGCAACACATGCTCTTCATGTGAACTTATTCCGTGGCCTTCTGGGTTCAAATCGGTGGCGTGCTCCATTGCCGCTTCCGAATAACCAGTTTGTCCACGTGCCGTGTCGACAAAGTTATTGTTATTTCCGTGGTGTGCCTGTTCCGTGGTAATGTGCCGAATGTCGTCCACGGTTTTTGGAACTGTTAAAAACCCATATACAATTCCAATGAGTCCGACAACCACAAGAACAATGGAAAACAGTCTCAATTTATTAGGTAGGGTATAAATATAATTAGCCATTCTCTTCTATTTCTTTTTAATTTGGTTGAATTTCACCTGTGGAGTCTGCATTTGTGTTATCAGTCGTTCCCGTTGCGTTTTCGCTTGTTGCCATATTGGCCGCTGTTTCCAAAACGCCCGGTTCGCCTAGCAGATCTGCTTTTAAATCCATTACATGCATAGCAATTTGCCAGCGTTCTTTTTCACTGGTTTGTGAAGTATAGGATCCCATTGCATTTAGGCCGTAGGTCTGTACGTGATAAATCCCTCCCGGAACTATAACCCGGCCGGCATCTCCAAAACTGGGAATGCCTAAGAACTTTTCCCTTTGGACCAATATTCCCTGACCATCTCCAGTATCACCATGACATACTGCACAGTAGAGGGTAAAAAGATGACGACCCGTAGCGAGGTTTTCTTCATTAACTTCCAAGGGGTTCATCAGTTCGGCCTTGGCTTTCAGTAGACCTTCATTACTATCTTCATAGTCATAAGGCTGCCACCCGCGCGGAATGGAGTTCTCAACCGGCATCATAGCGGATTGTTCGTTAGGAAAAATAGTGTAGGAACCATAAGTCTCATAGCTTGCGGATTCATACATATTCGGGAAAAACTGGTAGTTCGGTCTATTGTCGTTAAAACAAGAAGTCAAACTCGCCGAAACAGCAACCAGTAATGTAATATTAAATAACGTTCTCATACTAATGGTCTTGTTCATTTTTGATTAGACTAATCTCCGATGCTCCTGTGTTGTACAAAAATTCGGTCATTTGTTCTATGTTGTGGTTTTCTACGTCCACTTCCATCAAAAAGCGATCATCGGTAGTTCGCAAATCTGGGTTCTCAGCTTTTTTGAAAGGCCATAGTTTACTTCGCATATAGAACGTAATAACCATAAGGTGCCCCGCAAAAAACACTGTCATTTCAAACATAATGGGAATAAAGGTAGGCATGTTCTGATAAAAGGTAAAACTTGGTTTTCCTCCAATATTCTGGGGCCAGTCCTGGATCATCATATAATTCATCATCCAGATTGCAACAGACAGACCGACTAGACCGTATAAAAAAGATGTTATGGCCAAGCGTGTGGGCTCAAGACCAACAGCTTCGTCCAAACCGTGTACGGGGAACGGTGTATAGACTTCGGAAATATAATAATTCTCGGCACGGGTTTGCTTAACCGCCTGCAGAAGCAGGTCGTCATCGGTATAAATTGCGTGTATTTTATTTGTTGCCATAATTATTTTTCATTTTTTAACATTAAGGCCTGTCCTGCCCAGTCATCTCGCTTGGCACTGCCTGGGAACTCATTAATAATTTCCTCCAAAAGCGCATATTCCGCTTCCCCCATCCGGCTGATTTGATCAAAGGTAAAGATTCCTATTTGGTGTAGTTTCTGTTCCATCAGCGGTCCAATACCATTGATTTTTTGAAGATCATCCTGGGATTGAATTGTTGGATCGAACGTTCCTATTACAGTCAATAGACGCTGGATGTTGTAATCGTTTCTCACCAGATCAAGATCAGCATCATTTAAATCCTCATCGTTCTCAGGGCCGAATGAGTCCACATTGGCCGCTGGCCCAGCATCGGCAGGATATGACTCAACTGTTTGGACGTGGCTTACATCATTTCCGTGTTCAGCTCTTAATCTTTTAAACGATTCTCCGGAAGATTTCAAAATTGTTTTTACTTCAGCCTGAGCTATAACTGGGAAAGTACGAGCATAAAGCAAAAAGAGAACGAAAAAGAATCCAATGGTTCCGATAAATGTACCGATGTCAATAAAAGTAGGCTGGAACATTGCCCAAGTGGATGTCAATCGGTCTTTACTGATGTTTACCACAATAATATTAAATCGTTCAAACCACATTCCTATATTGATGATCAATGCCACGATGAAGGTCCAAATAATATTTCTTCTCCATTTTTTGACCCATAGAGTAAGCGGCACTACGAAGTTGCAGATAATCAGGGCCCAGAATGCCCACCAATATGGTCCCGTTGCTGCACCGAAGGACAAATAAGTATAATTTTCATAAGGTACGCCAGAATACCAACCTATAAAGTATTCTATCGCATAGGCTACGGTAACTATTCCGCCGGTCAATAAAATAACTTTGTTCATGTATTCTATATGCAGTACGGTTATATAGTCTTCCAAATGTGAGACCTTTCTCATTATAATGAGGAGGGTCTGTACCATTGCGAAACCAGAAAAAATGGCCCCAGCAACAAAGTAGGGAGGATAAATTGTACTATGCCATCCGGGCACCACAGAAGTAGCAAAGTCAAAAGATACAATGGTGTGTACAGAAAGAACCAAGGGTGTGGCCAATCCGGCCAGAACTAATGATACTTCCTCAAACCGTTGCCAATCCTTGACTCGGCCGCTCCATCCAAAACTAAGTATTCCATATATCTTCTTTTGGAATGGGCTTTTGGTTATATCCCGTAACATTGCGAAATCTGGCAAAAGACCGGTCCACCAGAATACAAGGGAGATGGATAGATATGTAGAAATTGCGAACACGTCCCAAAGCAGGGGCGAGTTAAAATTCACCCACAATGAACCAAACTGGTTTGGAAGTGGCAGCACCCAATATGCCAACCAAGGTCGTCCCATATGGATAATCGGGAAAAGTCCGGCTTGGACCACGGCAAAGATTGTCATCGCTTCTGCCGAACGGTTTAGAGCCATTCTCCATTTTTGCCTAAAGAGTAAAAGAACAGCAGAAATCAGGGTTCCGGCGTGACCAATACCTACCCACCACACAAAGTTGGTGATATCCCAAGCCC
>CAZMDY010000004.1:0-33245 GCA_964565295.1 uncultured Aequorivita sp.
ACTTGAAGATTGAATTCTGTTTACAAATGTAAGGCATTATATCGAACCATCAAAAAATCATTCAATAAACGATGTTTTTGCTTAAACCGTTGCTTGTCTTAATGCCGTATTGACCACTGATAAACAGCGTTATGCGCTCAACAGTCTCTATTGAGGTATTTTGAGTTGTAAATAACCCAAATCGAACTACCCACATGTTTACCATTGTAATCTCTTCAACTCATAAATAAGAGTTACAATTGTAAACAAGTGTTTGTTTAACTTTGTAACTCAAAAATTTTATGGAAATACACGATTGGTACAACGGGAATTTTGAGGAACATTTGCGCGACAGATATATTACGCTGGAAATGATTTCTCCCTTATTGGATAGGTATAAAAATAGATATGAAATTAATCTGGTTGGTGTCTCTGAACAGGGCAGGGATATTCCGATGATAAAAATTGGAAATGGCAAAAAGAATATTTTGGCGTGGTCTCAAATGCACGGAAATGAATCCACCACAACTAAAGCTATTTTTGACTTCATAAAATTTCTGGACCAGGAACAATACTTCCAAAAGGAAATTCAGGAAGTTCTTGCAACCTATACCTTTAATATCATTCCCATGTTAAATCCTGATGGAGCTGAGGCCTACACCAGGGAAAATGCAAATGGAATTGATCTCAACCGTGATGCGCAGCAACTTTCACAAAATGAAAGCCGTTGCTTACGCTCTGTATTTGATGGGTTGAGCCCCGATCTTTGTTTGAATTTGCACGACCAGCGAACTATTTATGGTTTGGCCAATGGCAAACCTGCTACTGTTTCTTTTCTTGCTCCTGCCGCAGATCGGGAGGGCTCCATAACAGAAGCTCGAAAAGTGGCCATGGAGGGAATTGTAAGAATGAATCGATTTCTGCAAAAAATGATTCCTGGCCAAGTCGGGCGTTATGACGACAGTTTTAATGCAGACTGTGTGGGCGATACATTTCAACTTAATGAAGTTCCTACAATCCTATTTGAGGCTGGACATTATCCAAAGGATTACAAACGTGAAAAAACCAGGGAATTAATTTTTTATTCGTTTTTGGCGCTTTTTGATATAGTCTCAGAAAAAGGCGCCATGAATTATAAACAGTATTTCGGCATTCCTGAAAACCAAAAAAACTATAGGGATCTTATTATTCGTAACGTACAATCTCTGTGTCCTACCCAAAACAAACACGTTGCTGTTCAACTAATAGAGGAGCTCAGGGACAATAATGTCCATTTTATCCCTGTAGTGGACAACATAGGTGATTTAAGTAATCTTAAAGGCCACATCGAAGTTGAAGAACAGGAATTGAAATCTTTGGAAAACATTGGCAAAAATTTAACAATTGGTGTTAAATTTAAGGATATACGTTATATATGGAAAGGATTGTAGTTATTTTTTCACAAAAATGTTTTTTATTATGAGTAAGACTTATTATTTTTGCTGACAAAAGAAAATTATTATGTCAAAATTTAAATTGGACGATACCGACCACAACATTCTTGATTTATTGATAGACAATACCCGTACCCCGTTTACGGATATTGCGAAAAAACTCGGAATTTCGGCTGGAACGGTTCACGTTAGGGTAAAAAAAATGGAAGATGCAGGAATTATTACAGGCTCTTCCCTTCAGGTGGATTATAACAAGCTTGGGTATTCCTTTATTGCTTATGTAGGTGTATTTCTATTTAAAACCTCTCAAACGCAATTTGTAATGGAACGCATAAGCGATATTCCTTACATTACTGTGGCTCATGTTACTACTGGAAGATTCAATGTTTTTTGTAAAATAAGAGCTCGTGATACTGCCCACGCCAAAGATATTATCTATCAAATTGATGATATTGAGGGTGTTAGTAGGACCGAAACCATGATTTCGATGGAGGAAAGCATTAATGATAAGAAACGATTACTACATTCAATATTTAGTAATATTTAATCATTTGTTAATTTAGCTTTAAAGCCTTTGCGCATCGCAAAGGCTTTTTTATTTTTATGATATTTTAAACTTAATTGTCAATGAATTTTTTAAAACTTTTAAAAAATACATATTTAAGTTGGGATAAAAATGATCCTTGGGCAAAGAGTGCTGTTATAGCCTATTATGCATTGTTCTCATTGCCATCGTTGTTGATAATCACCGTCCATTTTGCTGGAGTTTTTTTTGGAAAGGAAGCTGTTCAGGGACGAGTGACTTCTGAGATCAGCGAGTTCATTGGAGAGGGGAGTGCAGAACTGGTGCAGACTATGATAATTAATTCTGCGCTATCCGAAAGCTCTACGTTGCTTATAATTTTTGGAGTCGGCGTCTTAATTTTTGGTGCCACCGGAGTTTTCTTTCAATTGCAAAAAGCGCTGAATGATATTTGGAGCGTTCGTGCCAAAAGGAACACATTGATCGCCACCTTAAAAAGACGGGCTGTTGCATTTGGAATGGTACTCGTTGTAGGATTGCTGTTGTTAATCTCCTTAGTTCTCAGCTCGGCCATTAATTTCTTCAGTGATTTTATTGGAACCAATTATTCTAGTCTTTCATCAGGCATTGTGAAGCTTCTAAATTTTATTTTCTCTCAAATAATAATAACTGCACTTTTTGCTGCAATCTTTACAGTACTTCCCGACATAAAAGTAAAATGGAAGACCAATATAATCGGTGCTTTTATGACTTCTTTGTTGTTTCTGATCGGGAAATACTTGATCGGCTATTACTTCGCCACGTCCGAGCCGGGGTCCGTATACGGAGCTGCTGGGAGTGTTGTCCTTGTCCTGATGTGGGTTTATTACACCTGTCTTATCCTGTTTTTTGGAGCTGAGTTTACCGTGAATTGGGCTCTTTACAAAAATATTAAGGTCGAACCGAGTGAAAATGCAACACTTTCTTACGAAGAAGAGATGAAAAAGCTACGTGAATTTAAGGAAAAGGTGGAAGCCGATAAAAAAAAAGCCGAGACCTTAAAGAATAATTGATTTTTCTAGAAAATCACACCGATTTCGACTTCTTCGAAATTTAATAAACCAAAATAGAGGCATTCCAGCCTCTATTTTTACATCGATCACAAAATTTTATTATTCTTCTTCTTCGTCCAGTTTTTGCTTTTCAGGAATTTCGCTTATAGGTTCGTGGAAATCTGCTTCCTCATAATCATCCTCATCAAAATTGGCCATGCTGACTTCCAATCTTGAACTGACCTTGACCAAATATACAGTATCCTCAGTCTTTACCTCCACCGCTTCAACTGTTTCGTTTTTTGCATTTTTAAAAGTAATCACATGATGATCGTCATACCCGTCCGGGTACTTTTCTACCAGCAGGGATAGTATTTCTGGAGTCAATTTACGATAGTCAACAATAATTCGCTTCATTAATTTAATCTTTAAGTTTGGCTATAAAACTATTTAAAAATTAATCGCTTAAAAATATTTTAAGAATAATTTTTATAAATTTCCGTAATACTCAAAAGCCCTAAATATCAATTCATTATCTACAGAACAATTGGTCTTCCAACTTCCTATTTCATACAAAAGGACAAAAAGTACTTTTCCGTTTCTGTTTTTCTTGTCAAATAAAAGTAGACTGATAATATTATCGATTTCTTTTTTGGAAAACTCCTGCCGCGGGAACACTGAAATAATCCTTTTGCAGACTTCTCCCATAGTGTCCTCAGGAAAATCCAGAATCTGATTTGAAATGTAGGTAGCAAGGATCATCCCAATGGCTACGGCTTCTCCATGAAGCAATGGTTCCCGGTGCGTACTTTCCATACAGTGCGATTCTATTGCATGTCCGAGGGTATGCCCATAATTCAATGTTTTTCTTAGATTCTCCTCATGCGGGTCCAACCAAACAATCTCATTCTTTATTTCAATAGACTCCCAAATCAATTTCTCTAGACTTTTTTTATCACTGAAGTCCATTGCTGAAACCCGTTCCCAAACACCGGCGCTATGGATCAAACCGTGTTTGATCATCTCTGCGCTACCCGATATCAATTGGCGTTCGGGAAGTGTGTTTAAAAAGTCGGGTTCCACAATCACCATTTTGGGCTGGTTTATTGTTCCTATCTGGTTCTTTGCCTTTCCGAAATCAATTCCATTTTTGCCGCCAATGGAGGCATCCACCATAGCAAGAAGGGTAGTGGGCACATGGACATGCGAAACACCTCTTTTATATGTTGAAGCTACAAATCCACCAAGATCGGTAACCATGCCACCTCCAAGATTTATGATCAAACAGTGTCGATCTGCGTTTTTTGCCCAAAGTTGTCTCCAAAGATCGATACAACTGTCAATATTTTTGTGCTGTTCCCCACTTTTGACTTTTAGGATATCATTTTTTATATCCGAGTTGATTTTATGAAAGAATAAAGGCAAACAGAACCTTTCGGTGTTCTCATCCACAATTATAAAAATCTGTGAATAGTGCATTTTTTCAATATGGGAAGCCAGTGTTTTCCAAGCTTTTTCATTTCTATAAACCATTCCTTCTAATTGGGGCATCTTTTTTTTATTTGAGATAATTTGTTCTTAAATGGATTTCAAATCTAACTATATTTGCACACATTATTTTTATCTTATGTCCACAAAAAATTATTTTGATAATACGGAGGTCGCGTTCAAGTTAAAGAGTGATTCTGAGTTGGAGCGCGCCCATTTTCTTTTTAAAATGATATCAAAGGAACCCCTGGTTCGAATTGGTGCTGCTGTAACGAAATTTGCACTGAACCTAAACCTTCCTGTTGAAAGGCTTATCCGTGCAACCGTCTTTGATCATTTTTGTGGAGGGATAAATGAAATGGATTGCATGTCCACTGTTGAAAAATTATTCGAAGCTAGCGTTTATTCCGTACTCGATTTTTCGGTGGAAGGGAAGGAAGAAGAGTCTCAATTTGACGCTACTTCAAAAAAGATAATTGAGCTGATTCATTTTGCCCAGAATAAAGAAGCAATGCCTTTTTCCGTATTTAAACCTACAGGGTTCGGAAAATTCGAGATATTTCAAAAGATAACTGAAAAAAAACCGCTCTCTCCTGCAGAAGAAAACCAATGGAAGGAAATTGAAAAAAGATTTGATGCCGTTTCAAAAGCTGCTTATGATTGCAATATTAATTTATTGATCGATTCTGAACAGTCTTGGATGCAGGATGCCGCTGACGTACTTTGTGAAAACATGATGGAAAAGTACAACCACAAAAAAGCAGTTGTTTTCAACACGTTGCAGTGCTATCGGTGGGATCGATTGGATTATTTAAAAAAACAGCATAAAAAAGCCAAGGCAGAAGGATATAAATTAGGATTCAAAATAGTGAGAGGCGCTTATTTGGAAAAGGAGAACGAACGCGCATTGGAGCACGGCTATCAAACCCCTATATGCGGAAGCAAAAAGGAGACCGATGATAATTTTAATGCCATAATGAAATACATTATATCGAACCTGGACGATATTTCTCTATATATTGGCACACACAATGAAGTGAGCAACTATTTGGCCATGGATTTGATGAACGAAATGGGAATAGATAAACGGGATGATCGTTTGTGGTTTGGACAGTTATACGGAATGAGCGACCACATAACTTTCAATCTGGGCGAATTGGGCTACAATGTGTCTAAATACTTGCCTTTTGGACCAGTGAAGGAAGTAATGCCTTATTTGATACGAAGGGCGGAGGAAAACACTTCTGTTGCTGGACAGACAAGTAGGGAACTCAGCCTTTTAAAAAAGGAAATTGCGCGCAGAAAACTGTAAATTTTAAATTCTTAGAACGATTATTCGGTAAATGAAGCCGTAATGACCGTTGCTTTTTCTTCGCAGTTTTCAATCCGTATCTTTAGATTTTTCTCGTTGATCTTACCTTGTATTGTGTATTGATTGCAAGAATCTAAATTAGTATTGCTTTCAGAGAAAATTACATTTCCATTCACCAATATTTCTGAAATCGCAGCAGTGTCAATTTTGTTGTTATCCAAAAATTGAAGGGTTTTTTCAGAAAATGCGCGTTCTTTAAGCCGAATATTTTTTAAGGTGCGGGCGTCAGGACCGTACGCACAGGAGGTTTTTTTTCCACTTAAAACAAAAAAAAGAATAAGGAGGCCGAGTATAAAACCTCCCGAAAAATATATCAATCTATGTGTTAACTTCATTTGTGTAGTTGATGTTCAAAGGTCGGGAAATTGTTTATGTTAGACTTGCCTCTTAAAAGATCAAAAGATTAAGATCACTATAGGGCAAATCGAACCAATTTGCAATGGCTTTGTTGGTAAGAATACCGCGGTAAAAGTACAAACCATTTTTGAGACCGTCGTCAAAACGGATCGCATTTTCCAATCCGCCGCTTTCAGCTATTTGCAAAATATAGGGCGTAAAAATATTGCTGATAGAAATAGAGGCGGTTTTAGGGTAGCGAGCGGGGATATTTGGAACCCCATAATGTATCACATCGTGTTTTAAAAAAGTGGGATTGTCATGACTGGTCATTTCAGTAGTTTCAAAACATCCGCCCATATCTACACATACGTCAATCACTACTGCGCCTTTTTTCATTCGACGCACCATATCCTCGGTAACAACTATGGGAGAACGGTTGTGCCCACGAACCGCCCCAATGGCTACATCACATCTTAAAAGCGCCCGTGTCAGGTTTTTAGGCTGAATTGTGGATGTGTATAAAATTCTCCCCACATTGGTTTGGATCTTTCTTAGTTTAGTTATGGAACTGTCAAAGACTTTTACATTCGCTCCCAATCCCAGGGCAGAACGAACGGCAAATTCGCCGACCGTGCCTGCGCCAATTACAACCACCTCAATCGGAGGAACGCCGCTAATATTTCCAAAAAGAAGGCCATTGCCCTTTTTTGCATTTACCATTAATTCCGCCGCTATGAGAACCGAGGCCGTACCGGCTATTTCGCTCAGTGCTTTTACCAATGGATAAGTATGGTCCTCGTCTTTAATGAACTCAAAGGCAAGCGCCGTAAGCTTTTTTCTCTCTAAAGTTTTAAAATATTTCAACTGTCGGGTTTTCAACTGGAGAGCGGATATCAACACCGATTTTGGGTTCATCAGCTCCAGCTCTTCAAGAGTAGGCGGCTCGACCTTTAGGACTATGGGACATCCAAAAACTTTGTTGGTGTCATCGGTCATTTCAGCTCCAGCCTCCGAGTACTCGGCATCGGAAAACCCCGATTCTAGGCCGGCGCCATTTTCCATAAGGACCCGATGTCCATTGTTTACGATCGAACTTACGGCATCCGGGGTTAGACAAATCCGTTTTTCTTGAAAATAGGCCTCCTTTGGAATGCCTATAAATAATTCTCCTTTTTCCCGAGCTATTTCCAAGGTCTCTTCCTGAGGCAATAATTGAGATTTCGAAAAGGGTGATCTAAGGTTGGCCATGACTTTAAATTTCACGTTTCAAGATACGGAATTTATCTGTTTGCGGACAAAAAGAAAATTCTTAATAAAAAACCATTCTGCAGGGGAAGACACTTCAGAATTGAATCTGTCCAACAAAGGACAAAAGACTGTTGTTTGGTCATTTTTATGGGGTTGTGGTCAACGTCCGACTTCCATTTGGGTTTAATACCATCTTGATTTTTATGGCGTCCTCTGGCAAAAGTCCAGAAATTTTCTCGGGCCATTCAATAAAAACATATTCGCCGCTGTAAAGATATTCTTCAAAACCAAGATCCAGAGCTTCCTGGGGGTTTTCAATTCTGTAAAAATCAAAGTGATAAACCAAGCCATCGGGAATTTCATACTCATTTACTATTGAAAAGGTAGGGCTTGAGGCCAGCTCCACAGCGCCCAATTGACTTGTCATTTCTTTAATAAGTGTAGTCTTTCCAACTCCCATGGAACCGTAAAACAAGAAAATTTTTGAGTTGAAATGCTTTAGGATGCTTTTGGCCACCGCCGAAAGCTCGTTCTGGGTATAGGTGGTTTTCATTTTAAAAATGGCCGTTATTTTGGAACATGTACTGCAAATGGAATGATCATTTCCTGCATAGAAACCCCGCCGTGTTGGTAAGTGTTTCGATAATAGTTTACATAATGGCTGTAATTGTTTGGATAGGCAAAAAAGTAATCCCCTTTTGCAAATATGAAAGAGCTGCTCATGTTAATTGACGGAAGCATTATCGTTTTTGGATCTTGTGCTGCCAACACCTCCTTATCCTCATAAGTCAGGCTTCTTCCGGTTTTGTACCGTAAGTTCAGACTTGTGTTTTTGTCTCCGATCACTTTGGAAGGATTTTTTACGTTGATGGTTCCGTGGTCTGTAGTAAGTATAAGCTTAAAGCCCAATCGTGCTGCTTGCTGGATTATTTCGAGCAAGGGTGAGTTCTTGAACCAGCTCTGAGTCAAGGATCTGTACGACTTGTCTGTTGAAGCAAGTTCCTTAATGACCTCCATTTCCGTTTTGGAATGGGAAAGCATGTCGACAAAATTATAAACTACTACGGTCAAATCTTCTTCTTTATGTGATTTGAAATTATCCACCAAACGTTTTCCTTGTTTTAAGCTTGAAATCTTGTGATAACTCCAATTTATGTCCAATCCCAATCTTTTAAGTTGCGCAGTAAAAAAGGCTTGCTCATTCATGTTCTTCCCGCCCTCATCGGTATCATTTAGCCACAGATCAGGATGCTGTTTTTCCATTTCCAAGGGCATAAGACCGGAAAAAATGGCGTTTCTCGCATATTGGGTGGCTGTGGGAAGAATACTAAAATAAAGTTCCTCGGTGCTTTTTTTGTAAATACTCGAAAATGAGGGTTCAAGAGCTTTCAATTGATCCAGCCTTAAATTGTCAACTACCACTAATAATGTTGGGGTTTTCTCTTTTAACTCCGGCATTATCTTCTCCTTAAAAAGGGTATGGCTCATAATTGGAGCTTCTTCCTTGTTCTGAAACCATTTAGGATAAACCTTGTCAATAAACTTGCAAAATTGAATATTGGCCTCGTTTTTTTGCGATTCAAGAATCTCGAACATCCCGGAATCTTCAATGTTTTCAAGCTCAAGTTCCCAAAAAACCAATTTTTGGTACAAATCTGTCCATTCCTCAAAACTGTTGACCATTGAAAGATCCATTGCGATTTTGCGGAATTCCTGTTGGTAATTGGAAGTCGTCTTTTCCGAAATCAAACGGCCATGGTCAAGATTTTTCTTTAGACTGAGCAAAATTTGGTTGGGATTCACTGGCTTTATCAGGTAGTCCGCTATTTTGGACCCTATGGCCTCCTCCATGATGAATTCCTCTTCGCTTTTGGTAATCATTACTATAGGAATGGATGCGCGTATTTCTTTTATCTCGGCTAAAGTTTCCAATCCGGACAGACCGGGCATGTTTTCATCTAAAAAAACAATATCGAAACTATCATTTTTCATCAATTCCAAAGCTTCCATGCCGCTTTGAGCCGTTGTTACCCTATAGTTTTTGTTTTCCAAGAAGATGATGTGCGGTTTTAGCATATCAATTTCATCGTCCACCCACAGCACTTTTATGTCTCTCATATATGTATCTTTGCGTATTGCTCCCTCAAAGTTTTGCCGAGGGAAATAGTTTTGAAATTTTCGTAGATTTCGAAAACTTTTCATCAAAAATAACTTTGATAACAGATGAAGCTATTAATATAAAGTTAAAGTTTGAAAACTCTTCCAAAGCTAAAAATCATAAACGATCCCATATACGGTTTTATTACTGTACCGAGCCATTTGGTCTTTCAGTTGATAGAACATGAATACTTTCAAAGATTACGCAGGATCTCTCAAATGGGATTTTCTTATGTTGTTTATCCCGGGGCGCACCACACCCGCTTGCACCATGCTCTGGGCTCAATGTTTTTGATGCAAAAGGCAGTTCAAGTGCTCAAGTCCAAAAAAGTAGATATTTCCCCAAAAGAAGAAGAAGCTTTGTACATCGCCATACTGCTGCACGATATTGGCCACGGGCCTTTTTCCCACGCTATGGAGCGAAGCATTGTGTCCAACATTGGCCATGAGGAAATATCTTTGCTTTTTATGAAAGCACTGAACCAAGAAGTTGATGGGGAATTGTCCTTGGCAATCGAAATTTTCAAGGATGCATATCCGCGCAAATTCTTTCATCAATTGATCTCAGGTCAATTGGATATGGATCGACTGGATTACTTGAAACGGGACAGTTTTTACACTGGCGTTTCCGAAGGAACCGTAAATTCACAGCGATTGATAGCGATGTTGAATGTGAAGAACGATGCCCTGGTAGTTGAAGAAAAAGGAATTTACTCGGTTGAGAATTTCATAGTTGCCCGAAGGTTAATGTATTGGCAGGTCTATTTGCACAAAACGGGCGTTGTTGCAGAACAATTGCTCGTAAGGGTTTTAAAAAGAGCGAAATTCTTGACCTCCAAGGGGTTAGATCTTTCAGCGAGCAATGCGCTTAAATTTTTTCTTAAAAATGACATTCACAAAACCGACTTTTCTGGGGAAGTACTCGATATTTTTTCCAAACTCGATGACAGTGATATTATTTCGGCGATGAAATCGTGGGTCGAACACAGTGATTTTGTGTTGAACAACCTTTGTAATATGTTGTTAAATAGAAATTTGCTAAAAATAAAAGTAAAATCAAAACCTTTTCCGTTGGAAGGAATTGAAAAGAAAATGACTTCTTTGATCCAGAAACACGCTATCTCAGAAGAAGAAGCCTCTTATTTTGTGTTTACCGGAAAAATGGAAAATCAGGCTTATAGCATGGAAAAGGACACCATAAATTTATTGCGGAAAAATGGAAAGATTGTGGATGTGGCAAAAGCCAGCGACCACCTGAATATTGAAGCGCTCTCAAAATCAGTAGTCAAGTACTATTTGTGCTATCCAAAAAACAATTCGAATAGCTAATGCCTCTATGGGCTTTTTTTCTATTTTTGCAGGAATGAAAAGTACAGAAGCCATCCAAATCAATTAAAAGCCTTATTTTGTGGTGCTATTTAAAAGAGACAGTAGCGCAAATTTTTAATCCCTGATGAAATATACAGCAGCCCAAATAGCAGGAATTTTGAACGGAACCGTAGAAGGCGATGAAAATGCAACGGCTACAAAATTGGCGAAAATAGAAGAAGGTGGAGCGGATAGTCTTACTTTTCTTTCCAATCCTAAATACACACAGTATATATACACTACAAAAGCCTCGATAACTATAGTGAACAACGATTTTGTTGCAACCAATGACCTGTCCACTACGCTAATTCGCGTTGAAAATGCCTATAAAGCATTTTCACAACTTTTGGAATATTACAACCAAATAAAACCAAAAAAATCAGGAATCGAAAGTCCAGTGTTTATTTCTGAAAGTGTGGAACACGGTGAGAACTTATATTTGGGCGCTTTCTCATATCTTGGCGAAAACGTAAAAATTGGAAACAATGTACAAATCTATCCTAGCGTATATTTAGGTGACAATGTTCAGATTGGGGATAATACTGTACTGTTTACCGGAGTTAAAATATATTCAGAATCCATTATTGGAAACTCATGTATAATCAATAGTGGAGTGGTCATAGGAGCTGATGGTTTTGGATTTGCTCCCAATGAAATGGGGGCATACCACAAAGTTCCACAAACTGGAAATGTAGTTGTGGGCGACAATGTGGATATTGGTCCTGGAACGACGATAGACCGTGCAACTTTAGGATCCACAATCATTGGGAAAGGCGTTAAATTGGACAATCAGATCCAAATAGCACACAACGTAACTATTGGTGAGAATACAGTTATAGCTGCGCAAACTGGAGTGGCAGGATCTACCAAGATAGGAAAAAATTGTATAATTGGGGGCCAAGTTGGCATCGCAGGCCACATTGTAATTGGTGACAACGTCAAAATTCAGGCGCAAAGTGGAATAGGCAAAAATGTAAAGGAAAATGAAGTTCTGCAAGGATCCCCTTCCTTTGGATATTCTGATTTTAATAAAAGTTATGTATATTTTAAAAACCTTCCTAAAATAGTGGAACGGTTAAATACGGTTGAAAAAAAGTTCGATAATGAGTGAAAGTGTTGTAAAACAGCGCACCATCGCAAAAGATGTATCGCTTACCGGAGTAGGGCTCCATACCGGAAAAGAAGTAACCCTAACCTTCAAGCCCGCACCAGAAAATCATGGATATTCCTTTGTTAGGGTCGATTTGGAAGGACGCCCAGAAGTTGAAGCCGATGCCAATTATGTGGTGAACACCCAACGAGGCACCAATCTCGAAAAAAGAGGCGTAAAGATTCAGACATCCGAACATGTTCTCGCAGCTTTGGTGGGCCTGGAAGTTGACAACTGTATAATGGAGCTGAATGCCTCTGAGCCACCAATTATGGACGGATCATCAAAGTTCTTCGTTCAAGCCATAGAGGAGGCAGGAATCACCGAGCAAGAAACGCCCCGGGAGGAATACGTGGTAAAGGAAGTCATTTCCTATGTGGACGAGGAAACCGGAAGCGAAATAATCGTGATGCCAGCGGACAACTATCAGGTGACCACCATGGTAGATTTTGGCACCAAGGTTTTGGGCACTCAAAATGCCTCGTTGAAACATATTTCCGATTTTAAAACAGAAATAGCAAATGCTCGTACTTTCAGTTTTCTACATGAAATTGAAATGCTCCTGGATAATGGACTGATCAAAGGGGGTGATCTCAACAATGCCATTGTTTATGTGGACAAAGAACTTTCACCCAACACAATGGACAAATTGCGGACCGCCTTTGGAAAAGATACTATCTCGGTAAAACCAAATGGTGTTTTGGACAATCTTACGCTTCACTTTCCAAATGAAGCCGCCCGACACAAACTGTTGGATGTAATTGGGGATTTGGCTCTGGTAGGCACTCGAATAAGAGGAAAAGTAATTGCAAATAAACCCGGTCATCATGTGAATACACAGTTTGCAAAAAAACTTTCTAAAATAATCAGATTGGAAAAAAGAAACAGCATTCCCAAATTTGACCTTTCCAAGCCGCCCATAAAAGACGTTAACCAAATTATGGCTATGCTTCCCCATCGCCCCCCATTTTTATTGGTGGATAAAATAATGGAACTGAGCAATAAACACGTGGTGGGCCTGAAAAACGTGACAATGAATGAGCCGTTTTTTGTAGGCCATTTCCCTGGAGCCCCAGTAATGCCTGGCGTTTTGATTGTAGAAGCCATGGCACAAACGGGTGGAATATTGGCCTTGAGCACAGTGCCCGACCCAGAGAATTATCTTACGTTTTTTATGAAAATAAATAATGTAAAATTTAAGCAACAGGTAAATCCGGGCGACACATTGATTTTTGTGCTGGATCTGATATCTCCCATTCGTCGAGGAATCGTGCATATGCAAGGAAATGCCTATGCCAATGACAAATTGGTGACCGAAGCGGAACTAATGGCACAAATGGTAAAAACAAAAAATATATAAACATCCAAATGAGTTCCAAAATTTTGCAAAATAATATTTTGATCCGAAAATACATTTGGTCCGAAAAAAATAAAAACAAGAAATGAATCAACCACTTGCATACGTCCATCCGGGCGCTAAAATAGCTAAAAACGTTGTTATCGAGCCTTTTACAACTATACACAATAATGTTGTAATAGGAGAGGGGACCTGGATCGGAAGCAATGTAACGATTATGGAAGGAGCTCGCATTGGCAAAAATTGCAGTATTTTTCCCGGTGCCGTAATCTCCGCTATTCCGCAAGACCTGAAATTCAAAGATGAAGATACCACTGTTGAAATTGGCGACGGCACAACACTTCGCGAATTCGTCACCATTAATAGAGGAACGATTGATCGTGGAAAAACAGTAGTTGGGAAAAACTGCCTAATAATGGCATATTGTCATATTGCCCATGATTGCATTGTGGGCGACCATTGTATTTTTAGCAATAATAGTACGCTCGCCGGACATATAACTGTAGGAGATTATGCTATTCTGGCCGGTATGACTGCCATACACCAGTTTTGTATGATCGGAAACCACGCTTTTGTAACCGGAGGTTCTTTGGTAAGAAAAGATGTTCCGCCTTATGCTAAGGCCGCTCGCGAACCTTTAAGTTACGTGGGCATTAATTCCATAGGACTTCGAAGACGAGGGTTTACATCACAAAAAATCACTGAAATACAAAATATTTACCGCCTGCTTTATCAAAAAAATTACAATACCACGCAAGCCACCGAAATCATAGAGGCCGAAATGGAGGCGACCCCAGAACGCGATGAGATCCTTCAATTCATAAAAAATTCCAAAAGGGGAATTATGAAAGGCTATTTTAACACCAATTAATTGAAGGGTTTGGAGGCTTGGTATAAGCGTTCATTAATTAAAATTTATTTTCAATAATCCAAAAACATCCGCCTTTGCGGAAAAAATTATGGCAACATCATCAGACATCAGAAAAGGACTTTGTATCCGCTATAACAACGATATTTATAAAATTGTAGAATTTCTACATGTGAAACCAGGAAAGGGTCCAGCCTTCGTACGAACAAAACTAAAGAGCGTTACCACAGGAAAAACAATCGACAATACATTTTCCGCCGGTCACAAAATTGACGATGTACGCGTTGAAACCCATAAATTTCAATACTTGTACAATGAAGGTGAGGCGTTTCATTTTATGAACACTGAAGATTATTCCCAAATACAATTGATGAAGGAAATCCTCGACACACCGGAATTAATGAAGGAAGGGGAAGTGGTTTCGGTTCTTATAGATAGTGAAAACGGCACCCCGCTTTCCGTGGAAATGCCCGCCCACGTAATTCTGGAAGTGACTTCAACTGAACCCGGTGTAAAAGGAAATACTGCTACAAACGCCACAAAACCGGCAATTGTTGAAACTGGCGCAGAAATAAATGTTCCGCTGTTTATAAATGAAGGAGATAAAATCAGAATAGACACTGAAAAGGGCCAATATCAAGAAAGAGTCAAGGAATAATGTCCGCTGTGCTCAATCATAACATCATTAATTTGTTAGAATGAAATTTCCGTTCCCATATCCTTTGGAAAATATTGCCACAATCATCGATTGTGAATATGTAGGCGAGCCTGATTTCGCCGTTTATGGGATGAATGAGATCCATGTGGTTCAACCGGGCGATATAGTTTTTGTGGATCATCCAAAATATTATGACAGAGCACTAAACTCCCAAGCCTCTGTAATCCTTATAAATAAAAATGTCCCGTGTCCTCCCGGAAAGGCCTTATTGGTTTCGGACGACCCATTTCGCGATTTCAATAAGCTCACCCATTATTTTAAGCCTTTTGAAAGCGCTATCGCAGCAATAGCTGCTTCCGCCAAAATAGGGGAGGGAACAGTCATACAGCCCAACACATTTATTGGAAACAATGTGGAAATAGGCGAAAACTGCCTGATACATTCCAACGTGTGCATTTACGACAACACCCGAATTGGAAACAATGTAACCATCCATGCAGGAACGGTTTTGGGAAGCGACGCATTTTATTATAAAAACCGTCCAGAGAAATTTGACAAATTGCTGAGTGGCGGAAACGTGGTGATTGAAGACAATGTGGACATTGGCGCTTTGTGTAGTATTGATAAAGGGGTGACAGCCTCTACAATTATTGGGGAAGGCTCAAAACTTGACAATCAGGTCCAAATTGGCCACGATACCATAATTGGAAAAAGATGTTTAATAGCTTCCCAAGTCGGCATCGCCGGATGTGTGCTGATTGGAGATTTCGTGACCATTTGGGGACAAGTAGGAATAACAAGTGGTATTACCATAGGGGAACATGCCGTAATATCGGCACAAAGTGGGGTCAGCAAATCCTTGCCCGGACATAAATCATATTTTGGCACCCCTGCCGATGAATTCAGGAAAAAATATAAAGAAATGGCTTCAATAAAGTTGATTCCAGATATTATAGAAAAACTTGATAGGATCCCATGAGTGAAAATGCGAAAGAAATAGTGCACGATTTTTATAGATCGGACATCTTAAATGATCTGACTGTGGTCGAACATTTTTTTCATCCCGAATCAAGATTGATTTGGAACAGCTCCAACGGTCAATCCGTTATGTACTACAAAGATTTGGTGGCCTTCTTTAAGGAGGTCAGAAAGTCATACAGCGAAGTGCGGATGGAAATAAGCCATTTATTGTCGGACGGCAAACATGTGACCATTCGGTACAAATATTATATCCGGACAGTGGAAAATCCGGATGAAGAAATAGGAATAGCCCATTTTATTGCTATATGGGAAGTGCGCGACGGGAAAATCTACCATGGATATCAGGTGAGCCAACCCGCCACGGATGACACATTCGAAAAGTATGAAAGGGTTACGGTCTAAATCTTTTAAATACGAATCTAAATGCCGTACCTTTGCCGAATTCCAAAACTGAATATAAAGCAAGGATTTTGTTTGAACAATAACTATAATAAAACAATATAAAATACTTAAAAATGAGCGTTTTAGTAAATAAAGATTCAAAAATAATAGTACAGGGTTTCACAGGAAGCGAAGGAACTTTCCACGCCGAACAAATGATTGAATATGGCACTCAGGTTGTGGGTGGCGTTACTCCCGGAAAAGGAGGGCAGAAACATTTGGACAGACCGGTTTTCAATACCGTTTCTGAAGCGGTGGAGGAAACAGGTGCCAATACCTCCATTATATTTGTCCCGCCAGCATTTGCGGCAGACGCCATTATGGAAGCTGCCGATGCTGGAATCAAAGTGATCATCACCATTACCGAAGGCATTCCCGTGAAAGATATGATCATGGTCTCAGAGTATATAAAAGATAGAGATTGCCGCCTTATCGGTCCAAACTGTCCTGGAGTAATCACTCCCGAAGAAGCAAAGGTTGGTATTATGCCTGGGTTTGTGTTCAAAAAAGGAACCGTTGGCATAGTTTCCAAATCTGGTACTTTGACATACGAAGCAGCGGACCAAGTTGTAAAACAAGGTCTGGGCATCACCACCGCAATCGGAATTGGCGGAGATCCCATTATCGGAACCACAACGAAAGAAGCTCTTGAAATGTTAATAACCGATTCTGAAAGCGAAGCAGTGGTAATGATAGGGGAAATTGGCGGACAGCTGGAGATAGACGCTGCCAAATGGTACCAAAACAGCGGCATAAAGAAACCAGTAATCGGATTTATTGCGGGCGAAACCGCTCCTGCCGGAAGAACAATGGGCCACGCCGGCGCCATCGTTGGGGGAAGCGACGATACGGCCCAGGCAAAGAAAAAAGTTATGCGCGAATGTGGAATCCATGTGGTTGATTCTCCCGCGGAAATTGGAAAAAAAGTAAAAGAAGTGCTGGGTTGATCTCATACTTATTACAAATAAGCTCTGTGAAATTCACAGGGCTTTTTTTATGGTGAACACACATCCTTTTGTTATATTTGAACCTCAATTTTTTCGATTTCCAAGAATGATTTTGAAGGTTTCGGTGAAAACCGTTAACCGGCAGGAAAGCGTGACAGGAACTTGTGAAATTGCAATTAATAAAATAAACCCTTCAACAATTGAAAACCAACCGAAGATGAATAATAATGGCATACCATCTTCCTAATCATCAAAATACCTCACTCAAATGAAATTATTGGAAGGAAAAACAGCAATAATTACTGGCGGAAGCCGTGGAATTGGAAAAGGAATCGTAGAAATATTCGCCCAGAACGGAGCCAACGTGGCGTTTACCTATAGTTCATCAGCGGAAGCAGCTCAGGCCTTGGTGGATGAAGTGGGAAAAACAGGTGTAAAGGCAGAAGCCTATAAAAGCGATGCTTCCTCCTATGCCGATTCCCAAAAACTTGTGGAAGACGTGCTGAAGGATTTTGGAAGTATCGACATTCTTGTCAATAACGCCGGAATTACCAAGGATAACCTACTTATGCGGATGTCTGAGGAAGATTTTGACAAAGTGATCGAAGTAAATTTGAAATCGGTTTTCAACATGACCAAAGCCGTACAACGGACAATGTTGAAACAACGAAAAGGCTCTATTATTAACATGAGCTCCGTGGTTGGAGTAAAAGGAAATGCGGGACAGGCTAATTATGCAGCCTCAAAAGCTGGGATTTTGGGCTTTACAAAATCAGTCGCTTTGGAATTGGGTTCTCGAGATATTCGCTGCAACGCAATTGCCCCTGGCTTTATTGAAACCGAAATGACAGACCAATTGGATGAAAAAACCGTTCAGGGTTGGCGGGAGGCCATTCCTTTAAAGCGAGGTGGAACCCCAGAGGATATTGCCAATGTTTGCGTTTTTCTCGCCAGTGATCTATCGGCCTATATTACAGGACAAGTTTTAAACGTTGACGGCGGAATGCTTACTTGAGTATCATAGAAAAACAAGAATTATAGAACTTGATTTTAATCACAAACCGGAATAAAGCAAAAAACAGAAACTGAATATTGACAACTGAAACCATATTATATATCATTATCGCCGGTGTAATTTCCATTGCCCTGGCGATTTTTATGTATGGCTACAAGTCAAAAATCCCTCAGCGGTTACGATATGTCTTGGCAACACTTCGATCCGTCGGGCTGTTCGCTATTTTGCTTTTGATAATCAATCCTGAGTTTAAAAATGAAATCTTTTCGATCGAAAAACCAAAACTTCCGGTTTTAATTGACAATTCACTTTCTGTCAATGTGTTGGAGCAAGAAAATGCTGTTTTGAGCGTAATGGAACAACTTCAGGAGAATCCTGAATTGAATGACAAATTCGATATATCGTATTTTACCTTTGGAAGTGAATTCAGACAAAACGATTCACTTTCTTTTTCTGATAAAAACACTAACATTTCGAAAGCGCTTTCATCGATAGACGAAATATTTGGGAATCTAATTTCACCTACCGTTCTTATAACTGATGGAAACCAAACCTTGGGAAATGATTACGAATTTGCTTCCACAAATTTCAAAAATCACATTTATCCCGTAATACTGGGCGATTCCACTCAATATACCGATTTGAAGATTGACCGGTTGAACACCAATCGATATGCCTTTTTAAAAAACCGTTTCCCAGTTGAGGTAATGCTGAATTATAGCGGTAAACACAATGTTGAATCAGAGTTTGTAATCACCCAGGGGAGCAACACGCTTCATCGTGAAAAAGTATCGTTCTCTGAAAGTAAAAATTCCAAGACCATTGAATTGTCCCTTCCATCGGAGGCGGTTGGGCTTCAGAAATATACCGCCCAAATTTTACCTGTGGACAACGAGAAAAATACGACGAACAATGTAAAGCAGTTTGCGGTAGAAGTGATCGATCAAGCTACCAACGTTTTGATTATAAGCGAGCTTAGCCATCCAGATTTGGGCGCTTTGATTAAATCTATAACTACCAATGAACAGAGGCTGGCCGAGCTGGTAAAACCTTCGGAAGCTGTTCCGGTTTTGAATGACTACCAACTCGTCATTCTCTATCAGCCCAATCGTAGTTTTGGGCCAGTGTTTTCTGAAATGGATAGACTTGGCAAGAACTCGTTGATTATTTCTGGTTTGAAAACAGAATGGAATTTTTTGAATCAGGCCCAAACTAATTTCAGAAAAAACACGTCCAATCAAAGAGAAAATATTCAAGCCTCGTTAAATTCCAATTATGGAACTTTTGCCGTAGAAGATTTGGGATTTGATGGTTTTCCACCGCTACAGACCCAGTTTGGCGAATTATCTATCAATGTTCCGAATGAAATGCTGTTGGAGCAGACCGTTCATCGGATTGCTACTGAAAGTCCGTTGCTGGCCACAATGGAAATAAATGGAAGACGTCATGCCGTTTGGGATGGAGAAGGATTTTGGCGGTGGCGTGCGGACAGTTATCTAAAATCTGAAAGTTTTCAGGATTTTGATGGGTTTATTGGAAGCTTGATACAATATTTGGCCTCCAACAAACGAAAAAACAGATTGGAGGTTTCTTCTGAGACTTTTTATTATAATAACAGCCCCATTAAAATTTCGAGCCAGTATTTTGATAAAAATTATGTTTTCGATAACCGAGCTTCATTGAATATCAATGTAGTGAATGCAGAAACTGAACAACCGGCCGTGTTTCCGATGCTTCTTCGTAATAATTTTTATGAAGTGGATTTAAGCAATCTTCCCGCCGGGGAATATTCATATACCGTTACCGTGGCCGACGAAGCCATTTCTGCCAGTGGCAATTTTACTATTTTGGATTTCAATGTGGAGCAACAGTTTTTGAATGCTGATTTTTCGAAACTTCAGCGATTGGCACACGCAACACAAGGAAACGCCTATTTCGCCTCGCAAGGGGATTTGCTGGTCAATGATTTGATTTCGAACATTCATTATAAGAATATCGAACGAAGCGAACTGAAAACAGTACCTTTGATCGATTGGAAATTTCTACTTGCCATTATTGCCCTCGTCCTTGCATTGGAATGGTTCATCAGAAAATATAACGGACTTATTTAAACATTAATCAATTATATATTTAAAAATGGAAAAATTACCCAGACTTACAATACCCGTAATCGTTGGAATTATTTTGTTGATCATTTTGATTTCAAAATCTTCTGTAGTCATCGGTTCCGGTCACTTAGGTGTGCTTTATAAAACTTTTGGAGACGGTGTTGTTACTGATCAGCCTCCGTTGGGAGAAGGTTTTCATCTTATTGCACCTTGGAACAGAGTATACGTTTATGAAGTGCGCCAACAGGAGCTCAGTGAGAAAATGCAAGTGCTTTCATCCAACGGACTGGAGATCAAATTGGATGCTTCAGCGTGGTATCAACCAGTGCGTAACGAGGTGGCAAAACTCCACCAAGAAAAAGGGGAGAGCTATTTACAGCGTGTAATCCAGCCAGCCATTCGTAGTGCTGCAAGAAGCGTTGTTGGTCGCTATACGCCCGAACAGTTGTACTCCAGTAAAAGAGATGCGATCCAAGAAGAAATTTATGAGGAGACCAAGATAATTCTGGATAAACAATACATTCAACTTAATGAAATTTTGGTTCGTGATGTAACCCTTCCTCCAACTATAAAAGATGCAATCGAGCGTAAACTTCGACAGGAGCAAGAATCCTTGGAATATGAATTCCGTTTGGAGAAAGCTACAAAGGAAGCCGATCGCCAACGAATTGAAGCAGAAGGTAAGGCGCTCGCCAACAGTATTCTAAGTGCATCCCTTACCGATAAGATCCTTCAGGAGAAAGGGATACAGGCAACTGTGGAACTCTCCAAATCGCAAAACTCAAAAGTGGTCGTGATAGGTTCCGGAGAAAGTGGAATGCCACTGATTCTTGGAAACAATTGATGTTATTATCCCTAAGTTCAACAACTGTTGAAATGATCTTTCACAGTATAGAGTGATTTAAAGAAGCCTTCATTCGTGAAGGTTTTTTTTTATTGAATATTTCCGAAAGTCGTTTTATATAAAAGGTTTGTGGGGAAACACGCATTTTATTTTTATTCGGTTAAATTACACAACACCAATAAACCATGTATTTTTCACCCATTAACTTCACACAAGAACAATATTATGAGCAGGCAAAATAACGACAACCATAATGTTTTGTGTACATGTGCGTTTCTAACTTCAATTTTTCCTTTCCTATTTTAAATCCCGCTCCTCCCTTCCGATGGGATGGTCTTCATAAAAGTCTTTAAATTTATACTTGGGGCTATAATTGTCTGTAAGGACAAAAAACACAGTGATAACCAATAAAATTTGTCCAGAGACGGTAAGGTAGAATATCACCTCAAAAGAAAATTGTAAGGCAGCAAAAACAGCGGTAAACACCAGAATCAGCGTTGTCAAAACGAGCAATATGCGCCATGGATTTTTCACCTTTTTTCGTAAAATTAAGGAACTACTTCGATTTTCAAACTTAAGATTTCCCTAAAATTGTTTTATCAATTGATAATTGTCATTTCCTTTTGAGGAATGATTGAGTATATTTACAATGAAATATAACTATCAAAATGCGAAAAATACTCATTCCCACAGATTTCTCTGAAAACTCCTTAAATGCCACCAAGTATGCCACAGAGCTTTTTAAACATGGCCCCGCAATCATTTATCTACTTCACGCTTATTCCGATGAAGTGTATAATCATGAAAACATAACGGAAGGTGATTTTGATGAAATAAAAAACCGGTATCACCTGAAAGCTGAAGAATCCTTGTTGGACTTCAAAAATCAAATTTTGGAATTTTCACCCAATCCGAAGCACACTATCCATACCTTAACAGAGTTCGGCCTTCTTGTGGATTCTGTAAACGATTTGGTAGAAGAGGAAAACATCGATATTGTGGTAATGGGAACAAAAGGACAAACTGCCGATAAAAAAATAACCTTTGGCTCAAACACTCTCCAAGTGATAAAATACGTAAAATGTCCAGTATTGGCGATCCCAGAGGTCTTTGGCGATGTTCATCCCAAAAACATTCTTTTTTCTACGGACTATCTTTTACCGTATAAAAGAAGGGAGCTTAAACTTCTCGCTACCTTTGCCAAATTTTTTGCCTCCAAAATTAATTTTCTTCATATCTCCAAATTTCCCGGCCTTTCTCTCAGGCAGCGCGATAACCGTGCTTTTCTGGAAGCCAGTTTTATGGAGAACAAAGTTGAATTTTTTCAGAAAGAAGGCACAGATGTAACCAGAATGATCAATACATTTATTATTGAAAACCCAATCGATATGCTGGTAATGGTAAATACGCGCCATTCTTATTTGGAAAACATTCTTTATCAGTCCACAATCGAAAAAATAGGTCTGAAAATTGACATCCCTTTTTTAGTAATGCAAAACCTTCCACGATAAACCTTCTTTAATAAAAACATGAAAAATATAGTAGTTCCATCAGATTTTTCTCCAAATGCCTATGCCGCTCTTTATTATATTTCCAAACTTTTTGTCGGCGAAAAGGTTCGAATACTGGTCTTAAACTCCATTGAAGAGGAGGTAAGTATGTTGACCAGCAGGGTGGACTCCGCACGTTCGGAACAGATAGTCAAACAATTGGTCGATGACTCAGAGAAAGATGGCCAAAAATTACTGCAAAAAATAAAACAAGACACCAACCAAAATCCCAAACATGAATATGAAGTGTTTGTAACATCCAATCCTCTTACCAAAGCCATCAATGATTTCGTGATTGCTGAAGGTGTTGATTTGGTCGCCGTGGGAAGCAAAGGACGAACGGCCGCCGTCGATGTGTTGATGGGTAGCACAACTACAAAAATTATCCAAACCCTTCAAGGATGTCCGCTATTGGTGGTCCCCCTTCATGTGGAGTTCGTTATTCCGGCCAACATTGTTTACGCAACGGATTTCAACGATTTTTATAGGCTTTCCCAACTGAAGGCCATAACTCGATTGGTAAGGCAATTCCGCTCCCAGATACATCTATTGCATGTAGGATCTGAAAATGAATTGAATTCACACCAATCGCAAAATATGGAAAAGTTTAGAAACGATCTTTCTGAATACGACGTGGAATTCCATTTTGTACCCAAAACGGGCACAATTTCAAAATCAATACATCATTTTATCGATTCGGAATCCATGGATCTGTTGGCCTTGGTTTACCACAAACATACATTCATTAAAGCCTTGTTTCGAGAACCAGTCGTAAGCAGGGTAGGAAAGCACACCCATGTTCCGACTATGGTAATCCCGATGACATAATTGCCTATGGTTTTGTGTTTTAAATAAGGACCAAAGAATTTTTTACCCTGAAGACCTATGAAAAAACGAATCTTGATTCCCACCGATTTTTCCCAGAATGCATTCAATGCTATCAACTATGCAATGGAGCTTTTCAAAAATCAGAAGTGTGATTTTTTGATTTTAAACGGTTACTATCATTCTGGGTTTTCCAAAGATAATCTATTTAGCCCTGAACCTACAAAGGAGGTCATGAGTGGGATAAAGGCAAGATCGGAAGAAAAAATGCAAAAGCTCAGGGGAAGCATGGAACTCTTTAGAGCGAATTCTCTTCATTCATTTAGGTATATAAATGAGTTTGGCCCTTTTTTCGAAGTCATGGAGAAAACGGTTGAAATGGAAAATATTGAACTGGTCATCATGGGCACCAGGGGACAAACCGACAATAAAACTGTTATTTTGGGCAGCAATGCCGTCAATATTATGGAACGGATCCGCCATTGTCCCGTTTTGGCTATCCCCTCAACAGTTGTTTTTAAAAATCCCAATGAAATTGTATTCCCCACGAGTTTTAGACCTCTCTATAAACCAAAGGAATTGGAGGTTCTGGTGCAGCTTGCACGGATTACAAACGCCCCTATCCGTATTTTACATATCCAGTCGGAAAAACCCTTGACCGATGCACAATTGGCAAATAGAGCTCTGTTAGAGAGTCTTTTGGGATCTACAACTTTTACCCACCACACTCTTTACAATATTGATGTGAACGATGGAGTTCGCGCTTTCGTACAGAGCAGGGAAAGCGAAATGATAGCTATTGTCAATAAAAAACACAGTTTTTTCGGCAGTATTTTTTCCAATCCTATGGTCAAAGAATTGGGAAAACAAGCAAATATCCCGCTTTTGGCCATGCACGATAAAAAATCTTAAGACCAGTAGAATTTTAACAAAAATCAAAAATTGAGATGCAAAAAAGAATCCTTATCCCAACTGATTTTTCCCAGAATTCCTTCAACGCGCTTCTGTATGCATTCGAACTGTTTGCTGACGAAGAATGCACATTCTATATCTGCCATGCCTATTACATTGTTGCTTCAAAAGGAATTCCAACATTTCCCGTCCCTGATGAAATGCAGTATCGCGCCATACACGATGGTGTCATTGCAGAAATGAATAGTTTTGAGGAAAAAGTTAAGGCCATTGCAAACAATGAAAAACACCAGTATCATTTCGGACCTGAATATGGCTATTTGACCACTGTGCTAAAAGAAAAAGTGAGCAAAGAGAAAATAGATCTTGTTGTGATGGGAACTCGGGGAACCACCGACGACAAAGACGTAGCCTACGGCAGAAGTGCAATTTCGGTTATGGAAAAAATCAGGGAATGTCCGGTACTGGCTGTTCCGGCAAATGTTGAAAACAGAAGCCAATCAGAAATTGTTTTCCCAACCAATTTTGACGAGAAATACAATTGGAAGGATATGGAAACTTTGAAGAAAATAGCTGTCATCGCCAATGTCGCAATCCGAATTGTCCATGTAGGAAGTGTATCCAAATTAAATAGGGAACAAACCGAAAACAAAAAAATGTTGGAAGACCATTTCCTTCCTTTGGAAATTTCCTTCCATTGGCTCCAAAACGTTGAACTGTTGGAAGGTCTTTTATATTTTGTAAAGCAAAGAGAAAGTTCGATGATCTCTTTTGTGAACCGAAAACATTGGTTTTTTGGAACAATTTTTTCAAACCCTTTGATGAAGAATCTCGGAATCCATTCAACAGTGCCTTTGCTGGCACTGCATGATAATTGAAACCTTTTCATGAAAACTCCTTCAGAACCCATTGAAATAATTAAATACTCCGGAGAGCGAGGGCTGTTTTCGATAGATAAATTGAAAGATTCTCTCCGTAAAAGTGGTGCTGATGAAACCGTAGTAAATGAAATATCAGGCCAGGTGCGCGACGAACTTTACGAAGGTATCTCTACCAAGGAAATCTACAACCGTGCCTTTGCGCTTCTCAAAAAGGAAAAAAATAGCTACGCTTCAAAATACAAATTGAAAAAAGCACTGTATGAACTCGGCCCCACCGGATTTCCATTTGAAAAATTTGTAGGTTCCTTACTTCGTTACTGTGGCTATTCGGTGCAGATAGGACATATGCTTAAAGGAAAATGTGTTACCCACGAGGTGGATGTAATTGCACGGAAAGGCCAACAGCATATTGTGGCAGAATGTAAATTCCACGCCACCGAAGGACGTAACTGTAATGTGAAAATACCGCTCTACATACATTCCCGCTATCAGGATATTTTAGAGTTTTATGGTGAAAAGGACAATCCAGAGAAACCAAACGAAGGATGGGTAGTCACCAATACGCGGTTTACGGCCGATGCATTGCAATTTGGAAAATGTATTGGACTTTATCTGTTAGGTTGGAATTACCCTAAAAACCATGGTTTAAAAGACCGAATAGATCAATTTGGCCTGTATCCCATAACTGTATCTACACTTTTGACCCACCGGGAAAAGCAATTTTTGCTGAGCCGCGATGTGATCATGTGTAAACAGCTGATAGGCGATGATTTTTATTTGGACCATCTCGGTATTTCAGACAATAGAAAAAAGCGGATTATGAAGGAAATCAACGAACTATGCTTGGTTTGATAATACCCATTCCAGTTTTAAAACCCTTTTCCATATTTCTACTTTTTCAAGATCAATCTTCCTTTTTTCCATAGGAAAACTTGAAGTTATCCAATAGAGGAAAGCAGATGTTCCTGACCTATAGGATGCGCGGAACTATTCTTCCAAACCTTTCGGCACATACTTTTTAATTTTTTGATTGCGAATGTGATACGGGAAATTCAAATACTTACTCAAAATTTATTGATTTTTTAAAAACGCCCTTCAAACCTGACAATCGTCATATGCCATAAGCTATGGCCAGAGTACCTTTATCTTGAATTTAAAAAGGTATGTTATGAACACAATTAAGTATTTAAACGTAACGATTGGAAGCCTGTTGATATTGGTTTTTTCCTTACAAGGAATACAGGCCCAAACGTATAAATTGAACAATTCGGCTTCCACCTTGGAAATCGACGGAACCTCAAATCTTCACGATTGGACCATCACTGCAGAAAACCAACAAGGAACTGTGACCGTGGTTTTTGAAAATGGCAAATTGGTTCAAATAAGGGAACTTCATTTTTCTGTGGATGCTGAAAGTTTGAAAAGCGGAAAGTCAGGAATGGACAAGAATACTTATAAAGCCCTGAATACAGCCAAACACAAGGAAATTTCCTTCAAACTTATCAAACCAAAAGATGTGGATTGCACCACAGACAAATGTAAGGTAACTGTCTCGGGAGACCTTACAATTGCAGGAACCACAAAATCAGTTGATATAACCTTCAATATAAATGTTTCAGGATCACAAGTTATTCTTTCCGGGACCAAGAATTTTAAAATGACAACTTTCGGCGTGGATCCTCCCACAGCAATGTTTGGAACCATCACTACTGGCGATGCCATTGACGTAAAATTTCAATCCATTTTCAAAAAATAATATTAAACCACTTTTAAAATAGCTAACACTTAAAAAACAAGTATTATGAAAAAAACAATAAAATATTTTTGTATAGCATCACTGCTGATGTTTGGCTTCCAGTCTTTTGCTCAGGAAAAATCGGGCAGGGATATGGACAATTCCAGATATCCCGACCAACGGGGAATCAACCAGTTTGAGGCGCCGAAGGACACGGTTTCTAATTTTGACGGGGTTAAGGTAAGAATTGGCGGTGCTTCCACCATTCAGTTCCAGGCTTTGGACCACGAAAGTACCGGGACATCGGTGAACAGCGATGGCAATCCCGTTTCCCTCGTTGAGATTGGAAGCAATTTTAACCTGCCTACAGCCAATTTGGATCTGGATGTGCAATTGTATGATGGGGTGCGGATGCACTTAAGGACGTATCTCTCATCGCGCCACCATCCCGAACCTTATGTAAAAGGAGGATATATCCAAATTGATAAACTGGATTTTATAAGTAAGGGCTTTATGGAAGATATTATGAAGGATGTCAGGATTAAAATCGGACACATGGAGAACAACTATGGCGATGCCCATTTCCGAAGAAGCGACAATGCCCAAGCTATTTATAACCCGTTTGTCGGAAACCTGATTATGGATGCCTTTACAACTGAAGTAGGAGCAGAGGTGTATTATTTTAAAAATGGTTTCTTAGGAATGCTGGGAGCCACCAATGGAAAATTGAACCAAGCCGTAAACAATCCAGATACCACAGATCCTTCCTTTATTGCAAAACTTGGATATGATGATTATATAACCGACGATCTGCGTGTACGGCTTACTGGTTCGGTATATCATACTAATAAAAGTGCAAATGCCTATCTATACAGTGCGGATAGGGCAGGATCACGGTATTATTTCGTTATGGAACCGGAAGGCGCCACCTCGGCTGGTAATTTTACTTCGGGCAGATTCAATCCTGGCCTGCGCAATGAAGTCACTTCCTTTATGATAAATCCTTTTGTAAAATACGGCGGACTGGAATTCTTTGGAACTTTTGAAATGGCAACCGGAAAAGCAACTGCTGAGGTGGAATCACGATCTTTTAACCAATATGCGGGTGAGCTGATCTATCGTTTTGGGAATCTGGAAAATCTATATGTCGGCGGACGATACAATCTGGTGGATGGTGAAATGGTAGGGGGGAACCAAGTGGATATTTCACGGTTTAATCTTTCCGCAGGTTGGTTTATGACCAAAAATATTCTTGCAAAAGTTGAATATGTAAACCAGAAATACAATGGTTTTCCAACGGATGATTTGCGAAATGGCGGAAAATTTGACGGAGTTGTATTGGAGGCCGTAATAAGTTTCTGATCTTTGAACACTAATGTCAAAAAAATGGGAGGAGATTTTGCTCCTCCCATTTTCATTTACTAATTTCCCAGATATGGAGCGTTTTGTTCTTTTTCTATTGGCAATTACAATCCCTTTTGCTGGATGGACACAAAATGGATTTTTATCAAAATCCATTGAAATAAGTCTTAATAGCAAGCTTTCCATTTCTGGCGACACGAATATAAATGCATTTGAATGTGAATTCAACACATCCTATCTCGAACCGTGTAAAGATGTTATTTACAGAAAAATTGGAAATAATATTGTATTCGAAAATGCTTGGCTTTCCTTGCGCAATGAAGGTTTTGATTGTGGCAACAAGGCCATAAACAAAGATTTTCACGACATATTGGAAACCAAAAACCATCCGAAAATCACTTTGGAGCTGACCGAAGTCAATTTATTCCCAAACAATAAAGGCAATGCGAGGGTAAAAATATCCATTGCCGGAAAGCAGCAGGTTTATTTTGTGCCAGTACAAATATTCGGCGAACCGACAAACCGATTTGTAGGAACATTAAAACTCAACATCAGGGATTTTGATCTTGAACCTCCGAAAAAATTATTCGGACTCATTGTCATAAAAGAGGAAATAGAAATAAACTTTGATCTACTTACTGTTTTTTGATGGGATCGATTTCTCCTTACAAAATGGCTGTAGGTTTTTTATTTAATCCCAGATCTATTGAAAAAAACTATGATAATTGTGAAGGTTTTCAAGAAGAAGCTCCCGGATGTGAAGGCCTTCATCTACCGTTGAAACTTTTCCAAGGGCATTGATTTTGAGGATTAATGGATGAAGAAAAACGTGAAGATATTCGTGGGATTCGCCGGTCATAGTACATTCCCTTACCACATAATTCTGCGTCTCGTTTAGTTGAAAGGCCAATTCATGAAACTCCTCCATAGTTTGGGGATTGGATTCTTCTATTGTCCTTATCATTTCTTCCACTCCTTCATTTGTTTCGGCGTTGGCTACCCATTTTTCATTTCCGTTGAGGGCCATATCGTTGATCCATTCATTGTCCAACTCAGCATTTTTAGAAACGGTTTCATGGTCGTGGTGTTCGTGCGTGATTTCATTCTTGGTTTTATTCTCATTGCAGCTAAGCAAAAGAGTTGAAAATATAACCGCGGTCAAAAGTACTTTGTTCATTGTTCAGGTTTTTAGATTTATGGTTCTGATATGTTATCGCAATAGACTGCCACTATCGAATAGCTCAGGTTCAAAGATAGAATATTTTATCTATTCAGTTTTATAACTCAGACAAGGGATCCTTATTTTTTATTCTAAAAGTTCATAATATGATATTCCTCATTTCCTTCATTATTAATCATTTGAATATTTACATGTCTATAGAGTAGATGTTTTGTCAACAATTCCTGAAACAAAAATAAATATCAGACTAAAACATCCTATTATATGACCAAAGTCATTTTATAGCAGAAGGCGTAGATTTATTTTTGTAAGGAAATTAATAACAAATACTCATTATGAAGAACCTATTTAAATCTCTAATTGCATTTGTTTTTCTTGCACTCGTAGGATGTGGGGGCAAGGAAGAAAAAAAGGAAGATAATTCCATCCAAATCGGATCACAACCAACCACGGAAACCACGGCGACACCGGTATCGGACGTAAAACCTTCTGAAACCGTGGATTTGGTCAATAAGGGAGTCGGTCCTATTAAAAATTTAGAACTGGCCGAAACTGTTGACCAGGCAATGGCCGCCAAAGGTGCTGAGCTGTTCAAGACCAATTGTACTGCTTGCCATAAACCGGACAGAAAGTTTATCGGTCCGGCGCCAAAGGGAATTTTGGAAAGAAGAACTCCAGAATGGGTAATGAACATGATTCTCGATCCCGAAGGAATGGTGCAAAACGATCCCCTCGCCAAGGCATTGTTGATAGAGCACAACGGATCTCCAATGGCAAACCAAAACTTGACAGAGGAGCAGACAAGAGCAATATTGGAATATTTTAGAACCCTTTAATATATAATAACCAACCTCCCCTTGCAGGATTATCCTGCACGGGTTTAAAACCAAGTCGTAAGATGAAAACAACCATCAAATTGCTATTTGTTTCAATTGCCTTACTTGCTTTTTCTTCTTGTAAAAATGAAACAAAATCTGAAGGGAGCGGAACCCTAATTGAGAATTCCGCCACAACCGAAGTCGCCCAAAAACAAGGTCAGGCCTTTATTGAAGATGATGAATCTGCACCGAATATACTTCAAATTGCAATCGGTTCCCCAGATCACACTACCCTGGTAGCGGCGGTACAAGCAGCGGAATTGGAAAACTCCCTTGTAAATGCAGGACCTTTGATGGTCTTCGCCCCAACCAATGCAGCTTTTGACGCCCTTCCTCCCGGAACCGTGGAAGATTTGTTGAAACCGGAAAACAAGGACAAACTGGCCTTGATCCTCAAACATCACGTTACCCCCGGAAACTATTCCAAGGAATTTTTGAAGAAATTCAAAAAAGTAGGACAGGCCAGTAACGAGGATGCCGCAGTGGAAGTAAAAGGAGATGATGTTTTTGTGGGAGGGGCCAAAATTCTGGCAAGTATCCCCGCGGGAAACGGCATCGTGCACGTAGTGGATAAAGTAATCTTACCTGCAAACTAATCAATTAATCAAATTTAATTTAAACAATAGAACAATGAAAAAAACAATCAATATTTTAATTTCCCTGGTTATGGTCGCCGGATTGGTGAGCTGTAACAATGGGAATCAAGGCAAAAAAGGTGGCCAAGGCGGCTTATCTTCCAATGCGGCTGAGCGAGTGTATGTAGCTCCAGGTGAGCACGATGAATTCTATGCATTTATGTCTGGTGGCTTTAGTGGTCAACTGGGCGTCTATGGTCTTCCATCAGGCCGGTTGCTGAAAGTACTTCCGGTATTCTCACAAAACCCGGAAAACGGATGGGGATATACCGAGGAAACTAAGCCTATGTTGAATACTTCCTTCGGTTTTGTGCCTTGGGATGATTCCCACCACCCTGATATTTCACAGACAAACGGTGTTTTGGATGGACGTTGGGTTTTTATTAATGGTAACAACACGCCTCGAATTGCCCGAATCGATCTAAAAAACTTCAAAACTGAAGAAATTATAGAGATTCCACACAGTGCTGGTAACCACTCTTCATCTTTCATCACTGAAAATACGGAGTATGTTGTTGCGGGAACCCGTTTCTCGGTGCCTATTCCACAGAGGGATATGTCTATTAAAGACTATAAAGGAAATTTTAAAGGTTCTTTGACCTTTATTAAAGTAGATCAAGAAACAGGGCATATGGACATTAAGTTCCAATTGATGATGCCCGGATTTAACTATGACCTTTCCCATCCAGGACGTGATAAGAGTCACGGTTGGTTCTTCTTTACCACGTATAACACGGAAGAAGCCCACACGCTTATGGAAGTAAACTCTTCACAGAACGATAAGGACTATATCGCAGCCATAAACTGGAAGAAGATTGAGGAGTACGTCAACGGAGGCGGCGGAACGGTTGTTCCAGCCAACTATGCACATAACATAATGGATGAGGATACACATATGGCTACATCTACGATGAAGAAGGAAGTGCTTCAAGTAGATCCCATGGATGTTCCTGGCGCCGTATATTTCTTGCCAACTCCAAAATCCCCACACGGGGTGGACATCGATCCTACTGGGGAATATATTATCGGTAACGGAAAACTATCCGCTGACTTAACAATCCACAGTTTTACTAAAATGATTGACGCTATTGAGAATGAAAAGTTTGATGGTGAAGCTTATGGAATTCCAATCTTAAAATTCGAGGAAATTCTTGCAGGCGTAGTAAAACAACCAGGCTTGGGGCCACTCCACACAGAATTTGACGACAAAGGAAATGCATATACCACCTTCTTTATTTCTTCGGAAGTGGTGAAATGGAAAGTTGGAAGTTGGGAAGTCATAGACCGTCAGCCCGTATTTTACTCTGTAGGTCACGGTATGATTCCCGGCGGAAACTCACGTAAGCCATTTGGAAAATACTATGTAGCCCTAAACAAGATTACAAAAGATAGATATTTGCCAACGGGGCCAGAGCTTACACAGTCAGCACAATTGTTTGACATTACCGGCGATAAAATGGAACTGTTGCTAGACTTCCCTACTATTGGAGAACCTCACTATGCTGCGGGCATTCCTGCGGAATTGGTGGCACCAAATTCCAGAAAAATATTCAAATTGGCCGATAACAAGCACCCTTATGCCGCACATTCCGATTCTGATGTGAAAGTTGTGCGCGAAGGAAAGGAGGTCCATATCTATATGAATATGATCCGAAGCCACTTTAACCCAGATAATATTGAAGGTGTAAAAGTAGGGGACAAGGTGTACTTCCACGTTACCAACCTAGAACAGGATTTTGACGTACCGCACGGTTTTGCCGTAATAGGCGCAAATAATGCTGAAATGCTGATTATGCCAGGAGCTACGGAAACTTTATTGTGGGAGCCAAAACAAGTTGGCGTATGGCCATTCTATTGTACTGACTTCTGCTCAGCACTTCACCAAGAAATGCAAGGATACATCCGCGTGAGCCCAGCAAATTCGGATATTGAGCTCTCTTGGAGTCTCGGCGAAGATTAATATTGTTTTTGGTTCGAAAA
>CAZMDY010000005.1:0-32336 GCA_964565295.1 uncultured Aequorivita sp.
ACCAATGACGAAAAATATTTCAGTCCTAAAACACAACAAGTATTTTTCGAAATGAACGCCTCAAAAAATAATTTGGAACTAACAGAAAGGGAAAAAGAGATTTTACAATTGATAGTGCAGGAAAAAACGACCAAGGAAATTGCAGATCAACTCTGCCTGTCAGAAAAAACCATAGAAACCCACAGAGCGAGCCTCATGCAAAAACTCGAAGTAAAGAATATTGCCGGAATGGTTAAAAAAGCCATTATGCAGGGACTCGTAAATGTTTAAAATATTAATAATGAGAATACTATTGCTCTTTTCTTTTTTGCTGTTATCCATTTATTCTAATGCGCAAAACCGTGACGATATTATTATTGTAGGCCCTGAATTTAATGCGCTATTCGATGAATTCGACGAATGTGTGAGAGATAATGGAGAAAATTGTGTGGAATTGTTAAATAAAATCATAGACAAAGGAAAGCAGGAAGACGTCCCTTTCATGGATTATCTATACGGTCGGAAAGCTTTCTATTTTTGGAATCGTCAGGAACTCGATTCCACCATGACCTATAGCCAATTATCTATTGAGAGCCTGAACCCAGACGAAAAACAGCGAAGTGACGTAGATTCTTACAATCTTCTGGCTAATACCTATTATTTTAAGGGTGATTTAAATACGGCATTAGCGTATTACTTGAAAGCTGCCGCCATATTAGAAGAGGGGGAAAAACCAATAAATTTGGGGTATTTATACATCAATATAGGAACCTTGCTTGGCGAAACTGGAAATAATGATAAACAGATTGAATATTTATTAAAGTCTTATAAACTACTGGATGAGAATAAAGATGAGCGATTTATAGCGACTGCTGCCAGTAATCTTGCCCTTGGGTATTATCATAAAAAAGACACGATAAATGCAAGTAAATGGTCAAAAAAAGCATTGGGCTTATCTGAACTTTCTAATGATTTGGTAGCAAAAACAGGGTCATATCTAACATTATCCTTAATCGAGAAAGACCTCAATAAATCGTTGCAATATGCTAAACAATCTTTAAAATATTCTGACGAACTTGGGGATAGAGTACAGATGGCATCCGCCTATTATAGATATGCTCACGTTTCATATCAAATCGGGGATAACGAAGAAGCCTTGAAATACGCAGAACAGGCTGTAAATTTTGCCAAAGAAGTTGGTGACAATATCACTTTAACAAAAGCATCCCACACAGCGGCATCTATTTATTTCAACTTGGGAATGAAAGAAAAGGCGGCGGATTTTTATCATACCTATGCAACCTTTAAAGATTCTATTTCTTCCGCAGAAAATGCAAGAGAAATTAACGACATCAATACTAAATATGAAACCGAAAAAAAGGAAAAACAAATCGTTCAACAGCAGCTAAAAATCCAAGAGCAACGGTCAAATCTGTTATATGCCGGTTTGGGTGCGGTTTTCTTGGTCACTTTTTTTGGCGGAGTTGTTATTTACAACAGAAAAGCACAAAAATCCAAGCTAAAGCAACTGCGTCAGGAAAAGGAAAATGCCATCTTGAACTCCTTTATTCTGGGAGAGGAACGAGAGCGAAAACGCATTTCACAAGATTTGCACGATGGGGTAGCAGCAATGATTGGCGCCGCAAAGATGAGCCTTGAATCCATTCCGCATCTATCTCGGGAAAAACAGTTGGAACAGTTTTCAAAAGTAAAACAGATTTTAGAAAACACTCATGCCGATGTTCGGCATATAGCACACAATCTGCTACCAACAGTATTGGAAAAAGAAGGTTTGATAAAAGCTACATCCCATTTTATTTCTGAAATAAACGAAACCAAACTTGTCAATTTCTCGGTAACGGGAAAAAACAGCGATATCAAAAATCTTTCCCCACAATTGCAACTGATGCTTTTCAGGGTCATTCAGGAATTGGTAAACAATATCATCAAACATTCCCAGGCGCAAAATGCCGAAATAGCATTTAGCAATGGTGAAAATGGATTGCAGATTGAAATTTCGGATGACGGAGTAGGGTATGAGGTCACTGAAGAATCCGGAAACCAAGGACTGTACAGTATAGCCCAACGTTTAAAATCAATAGGGGGCAATTTTAAGATCACAAAAAGGAAAACCGGAGGAACACAAGCTAAGGTTGTTGTAACTGTATAAGGTAGGTTGTAGCCTAAATCAACAAAGCGGATCCATATAGACCCGCTTAAGTTTCCGCAATAATTATATGATTATTTCTGGACTAAAATCTTTTTCACAATCCTTTTTTCTGCCGCGATAAGTTCCAATAAATAAATGCCGGTGTTGAGATTGGAAACGTCAATCTTTTTTTCTGAAGTATTGAAAGCGTTATGCATCACCATTCTTCCCGAGATATCGTACAGGGAATAGTTTTCAACAGGAAATGAAGTATTGTCAGAAACCCAAACTACTTCTGAAGTTGGATTTGGATAAACGTTTATATTCTCTGCTGCAAATTCCGCTACGCCAACTATGCCCCAACGATCTTCGGCAGCCGGCCCGCCCCAGATAATGGTTGCCAAATAGGGATTATCGATAAACGGGTTTCTGTTTCCATAAGCATTTTCCAGATATGGATTCCGCTGATCCTCCAAATCACTTACGGGGTCTTCAGCATTCCATTGAAGGTAAATTTGGAGCATGTCCGTACCTGGCTGCAAGCTGCCAGATCCGTTTAAAGTGGGCTTGCACCTGTTTCCATATCGGGTGTACATATACATCATAATCCTGGCCACATCGCCTTTCCACTCGTCGCCGGGATACCATGTTCCATTTGCTCTGGTTCCCGCATTTCCAGATCCAGCTGCAAATTTTCGATTCCCTCGGTTATTGTTCATTTTTTGATCGGATGGGCGCACATTGTGCGGATCTGCCACAATCCCCGTTGAACCACTATTTGCGCTGCCCATCGATGGGTCGGCGTTGGATCGCGCAAAGGTATGCTCCCGGTTGTATTCACAGTTTCCACCACCAAATTTGTTCTTGTTCCTGCTGCGATCGGTAGTACAACTTCCATCGGAATCATTGTACCCATAAATAAGCAAAACCTTGTTGGAATTGTCCGGGTCTTCATCCGTAACTTTCATAGAATCTTTGTTGTCATTATAGCTAAATGACGAACTGGCATTCTGGATTTTCTGTTGAAGCTCATAATACAAGCCTTGCCCGGTAAGGCTAAGGTCCACATTGTTGTAATAAGGCTGCTGGGCAAATAAAGTTTGTAAACTTAAAAGTAAAAGTAGGAGGGCAGTTGTCTTTTTCATTTGAATGTACTAGTATTTATTGATTGTTCTGTTCTTGGTTTTTTCTTTGTAGCAAAGAAATATAAAATCCATCGAAACCACTTTTACTGGGTAGGATTATTTCTTCTTTTACCATTGAAAAGTCCTTTCCGGCTTCACGTTTTAAAAATTCCTGTATTTGGTTTTGGTTTTCTGATGGAAGAATGGAGCAAGTGGCATAGACCAATTCCCCACCAGGTTTTACCATTCGTGAATACGAATCGAGAAGTTCTTTTTGTGTTTCGCGAATCGAATCCATAAACTCTGGTTGAAGTTTCCATTTGGCATCCGGATTTCGTTTTAAAACACCCAGGCCTGAACAAGGAGCATCTATCAAAACTTTATCGGCTTTTTCAATAAGTTTTTTTATGACTTTGGTCGAATCGATCATGCGGGTTTCGATGTTGAAAATATCGTTTCTTCTTGCCCGGCGTTTGAGTTCGTTCAATTTATTGCCGTAAATATCCATAGCGATAACCTGCCCTTTGTTCTCCATCATTGTTGCTATGTGCAAACTTTTTCCACCAGCACCAGCGCAAGCATCGATAATGCGCATTCCCGGTTTTGCATCCAACATTTGGGCCACTCTTTGGGAGGAGGCATCTTGGACTTCAAACAGACCGTTTTGAAAGGCATCGGTGGTAAATACGTTGGCGCGCTCCCTAAGTTTTAATGCGTCCGGGTGGCCAGGGATGGTTTCTGTCGCAATATCAAGATCGGTCAATTCGTGCTGTAGTTTTTCAACAGTGGTTTTAAGAGTATTTACGCGTAAAACAACATCTGCCAACTGGTTCAATGCGGCAATTTCCTTGTCCCATTTTTTTCCAAGCTCCTTTTCTCCCAATTCATCCAACCAATCGGGGATGGATTCACGATATTTCCTGATTTTTGAGAGTTCGTCAAATCTTCCTTTGATCCGACGGGTGGGGGTGTCCTCAAATTGTTTCCACTCTGGGATTTTTATTCCTTTTAGCGTAGCCCAAACCGCAAACATCCGAAACAAATTGGAACGGTCAAAAGGTTCCTTTACTTCCGCAATTTCAGCATAAAGACGTTTCCATCTCACAATGTCGTAGGTGGTTTCCGCAATAAAACTTCGGTCCCTGGAGCCCCAGCGTTTGTCTAATTTTAAGGTGTGCTTTAACACTTTGTCCGCCTGCTTGCCCTCGTTGAAAATCAAGTTAAGGGAATCTATGGTGGCGAATACCAAATTTCGGTGTAGTCTCATTCAGGTTTTTTCTTTCAAAATCCATCAATCATTAAAGATTATAAGATGGTGATTCAGCGTTTTCTTATAAGGAAAACTTTTGAAGGTGCAAAGGTATCTTTTTAATTTTGGATTTTTCAAAATATGGACTGAAATCAGAATCTGACAGGTACAAACCCTAATAAGAAAACTTAAATAACTTTAAGAAACCTTTGGGGCAAGGGATTTTGGAATTGCTATTTTTGGCAAAAAATTGGAAGTATGCGTTTTACAATAATATTAATGATGATTTTGATCTTTGTTTCCTGTAATAAAGAAGTGGATTTAAAAATAAACTCAGTGGAATCCACTTCAGTATATATTGATAGTTTAAGCATCCGCGCCTTGCAGCCCCTTGATGAAAACAGGGTGTGGTTTGCTGCAAACCAAGGCAAAGTAGGTTTGATCGACGGAGATACACCAAAACTTGCAATCATAAAATATTCAGATTCACTCTTGCATTTTCGGTCAATTGCAGCTACAAAAGAAGCAGTATTTGTTCTGAGCATTGCCAGCCCAGCGGTGCTTTATAAAATAGGATTCAACGGAGCCGAAGCTACCAATATTGAAGAAGTTTATACCGAAACGGGTTCAGAAGTTTTCTACAACTCCATGAAATTTTGGAATGAAGAAGAGGGAATTGCAATTGGCGATCCAATGGAAGGCTGCCTTTCGATCATCATAACCCGTGATGGCGGGAACAATTGGGAAAAACTTTCCTGTGATAAATTGCCGAAAGTTGAAAAAGGAGAAGTGGCCTTCGCTGCCAGCAATTCAAATATAGCAATATACGGCGAACATGCCTGGGTGGCCACTGGAGGAAGAAATTCCAGGGTCATGCACAGTGCGGACAAGGGAAAAACCTGGGAGGTGTTTAACACTCCAATGATCAGCGGAAAAGCGATGACAGGAATTTACAGCATTGACTTCTGGGATTCTGAAAACGGGATTGTGGTAGGTGGAAATTGGGAAAATAAATCCTTTAATGAAAAAAATAAAGCCATTACATCCGATGGTGGAAAAACTTGGAAACTCGTTGCAACGGGAAAGGAGCCTGGGTATCTTTCGTCGGTAAAATATTTACCTGGTAGCCAAGGACTCGAAATAGCCGCGGTGGGACCATCAGGGATTGCATATAGCGGGGATGGAGGCGAACATTGGAAAATTCTTTCCGAAGAACCTTTCTTTGCGATTGAATTTGTAAACGACAGTATCGCCTTTGCCTCAGGGCTTTATAAAATATCCAAATTGATTTTCAAAAAATAGCGTTTGGCATCTAATTCTCCTTAAAGTAGTGGTTTATGATTCAATTTATTGCTGGAACTGTATTTTCTGGATCCTTGTTTCTTGGCAATATGGTTTGCAACAGCACCGCAATTCCCATAACCAAAACACAACCAACGAGATTGAGCCACAGATAGGGCATCAAATCAATATACCAGATATAAATAATTATAAGTTGCGTGATAATGGCCGCAATAAAAACCGCCTTGCTTCGAACATATTTTATAAAAAATGCAAGAAGGAATATGCCCAATACATTTCCATAGAAAATGGAACCAATTATGTTTACCAACTGGATCAAATTGTCGAATAAATGTGCGGAACAAGCTACCACAATTGCCATTACGCCCCACAATAATGTAAAACCACGGGAGGCGGCCACATAATGTTTTTCCCTTTTTCCCGGAACGTTACGTTTGTAAAGATCGATAGCAGTTGTGCTTCCCAAAGCATTGAGTTCAGAAGCAGTAGAGGACATCGCGGCGCTAAGGATTACGGCCAAAAGTAACCCGATCAATCCGCGCGGAAGATGGTTCAGGATAAAATGGATAAAAACATAGTCCTTATCGTTGGTTTCTGCACTTGGATTCGCCTGTTTTATTAACCCAATCGACTGTGCGCGCAACTGATCTTCCGTATCGTTTAGGCTTTTGATTTCATGTACATAATTCTGTTTTTCCAATTCGTTTGTGGCCTTGGCATAGGCTATTTGCGATTCGGCTAGTTGTTGGTCAATTTGTTCCTTCCGAAGCTCCAAAACTCTATATTCATCTGCATATTCAGAGGCCATAACAGCTTTGACCGCAGCAGGATTAAAATGAAGGGGCGAAGCATTGAACTGATAGAAAACAAAAACCATAATCCCGACCAGTAAAATAAAGAATTGCATCGGAACTTTTAATAATCCGTTCATTATCAATCCCATTTGGCTTTGTTTAACGCTTTTTCCAGAGAGATATCGCTGCACTTGGCTTTGGTCTGTACCGAAATAGGAAAGAGCCAAAAAGGAACCTCCAATGATCCCACTCCAAAATGTGTATCTATTTTCCATGTCCAGTGAAAAATCCAGGATTTCCATTTTTCCATTTGTTCCGGCAATCTCAAGGGCTTTTGAAAAAGTGATGTCCAACGGAAGGTAATTCAGAATCAACAAGAAAGTAATCAACATTCCAATAAAAATAACCGCCATTTGTTGTTTATGAGTAACGTTAACGGCTTTGGTCCCGCCGCTGACTGTATAAATGGTCACCAACACGCCGATGATAATATTTAGGTAGATCAAATTCCAACCCAAAACTGCAGAAAGAATGATGGAAGGCGCAAAAATTGTAATTCCGGCTGCAAGTCCGCGTTGGATCAAAAACAAAATTGCCGTTAGGGTCCTGGTCTTTTGGTCAAAACGACCCTCCAGATACTCGTATGCAGTAAAAACCTTGAGCCGATGGTAAATGGGAATAAAAACCATACAAATGATCACCATCGCAATGGGAAGTCCGAAATAGAACTGTACAAACCCCATTCCATCGTGAAAGGCCTGGCCGGGAGTGGATAAAAAAGTAATGGCACTGGCCTGGGTGGCCATAACACTTAGGCCTATGGTCCACCAGCGAGCGGTGCTGCCACCTTTTAGATAATCATCAGTATCACGGTTGCTACGCGATTTCCACACGCCATAAAGTACGATAAACAATAAAGTCCCTATTAAAACCGCCCAATCAATTTGTTGCATCTTAATTGAAGTTTATCATTAATAAATAAAATAAATAGATATAAATGGCATTTAAGAGCAGCACCAAGGTGTAGCTTCTTTTCCAGACGTATTTCGGTGGGCGTTGTTCCATTATGTTTTTTATTTCCGTAAGATCCGTAGCCTAAACTGATTTTTCAAAGCTTAAACTTGCGAAAATACGTGGATTTTTAATTTTCGTTCTCATTCATTTCTCCTATTGAAATCATATTTGCAAACAGTCTAAAAGCTCCGGAAACCCCAGCTGGAAGTTCACGAAAAAAACTCAGGCCTGTATAAATATAATGTCCTTTTCCATAGTCGGCCACCAATAGGCCTCCTTTTGTTTGGCGTTCCCCTTTGTCTTTCATTCCCAAAATGGGCGTGAATTCCTTGGACCATTCATCAGGAAAATAAAGTCCCCGCTCCTGGACCCAGCCTTTAAAATCGGTTTGCGAAATCTTGTTGGGAAAATTCAGCAAAGGATGTTCGGGTGATAAAAATTCAACATCAGAGAATTCATCGGTCACCCGATCGCGCGAAATTTTTAATGGATAGGGCGAAAAATGTTCCGTAACCAAGTCGTGGTTTGTGTTGTATTGAACAATTAATGTCCCTCCGTTTTCAACGTATTTATTCAAAAGGGGTTGAACAAAAGTTAGTTCCGGAACAGTATTATAAGCTCTGATGCCCACTACAATTGCATCAAAATTCTTTAGACTTGCTTCTGAAATAGTTGATGGTTCAATGATGCTCACCACATAACCAATCTGTTTCAGGCTTTCAGGAATGGCATCGCCGGCGCCGTTTATATACCCAATGTTCTGGCCCCTTTTCTGAATATCGATCTTTACCACTTTCGTTTCGGCCGGCATTAGGACAGTTTGATAAGGAATATGGTCGTAATCGATCACCATAAGCTCTGAATTGAAAAGCTGGCCTTCTGCCATAACATCTGCCCTAATTTTTCCTTCGCTTTTCCCTTTTGCGGGGGTTACAGTAAAATGAAATGATTTAGTTGCTTCTTTTCTTTCGAGCTGAAAATTTTGTTGTTCTGGTTCAACCTTCCAACCTTCGGGATGTTTGAGGCGCACGTTTCCTTGAATATTATTTTTTCCGGCCCTGACAATCACCGAAATATTTCTTGGGGAATTGCTGTCAAAAATCAAAACTTTTTCTGGAATCGATACGGTAACTTCTGGAAGTACTTCCAAGGGGCGATACACTTCACCCTTCACTGGGTCGTTGAATTTATAAACTATATCTTTCGTAAATTCGATTTCCGTGGTCCCGAATTTAAGTTGAAAAACCAATTTGTTCAAAGAAGGGGTTCTTGGAATTCCAATAAGATTCTCAGGGGCATCATACATTCCAACAGTCCCTTTCTCATTCAGCCAGTAGGGAGTTGAATATTCTGGATTGCGAAGACTTGGATCAATGATTATTTCCGTTTTTTTGCCCTTATTGATTGGCAGTGTTGTTTCATTGTTCCAAACAGTTTTTCCATCCTGATTTTTTATTGATTCTATGATGACCTCATTTTTTCCTCGGTTTATGGCTTCAATCGAAACCTTGAATTTTTCATTTGGATTTACTGAATTTTCTTCGGAAACTGCTTCCAAAAATATCCCGCCGCAATCCAGAATAAGATCCTTCAACTGTTTGAGCTTAATTTCTCGCCAATGCGAATCTTTTATATTAAGAACAAGTGGATAGGCTTTCAACAATTGTGGAAGCATTTCGGACGGATTTTTAAAGTTGAAGTTTTTTTCCAATGGATATAGAATATCACCAATTTCCTTTCCCCCTTCGAGTCTGGACCATTGCGTGTTGATACCGTCAAAAAGGTTGTTGTCTTCTGGTTTTGAACCTTTCAACAATTCCAGATATTCGGTCTCGCTTCCTCTGGATCCCGTATTTCCAAAACCTTGTGATTGGTGCATGCTTCGGCTCAGGGAAGCGATTTCGCCATTGGAACGTCCCAAGACAGGGAAAAAATTCCCAATTTCCACCGAAACTAAGTTTGATTTGTCTGCTTTTTTAAATTTTTCCTTACTTCCATAAAACCACCAAGAGGTGTTGAAAAACAATCGTTTTGGTTGCCAAGAACCGTGTTTTTCAGCCGATTTTGGGAATTTTGAGGCGTTGTTTGCAAGGTCAAATGCTTCCAAACCCAAAATTGCAGAAGCGGTGTGGTGCCCGTGGGTTCTGCCCGGTGTGCGGTGGTCAAAACGATTGACGATGATGTCGGGCCTAACTTTTCGAATGGTTCGGACCACATCGGCCAAAACTTTTTCCCTATCCCAAAAATCAAAAGTTTCATCGGGGTTTTTACTGTATCCAAAATCATTCGCCCGTGTAAAAAACTGTTTTCCGCCATCAATCTTTCTCGCTTCCAAAAGCTCTTCGGTCCGGATTACGCCAAGAAGCTCCCTCAGTTCGGGACCAATCAGGTTTTGTCCACCATCGCCCCTTGTAATGGAAAGGTAGGCCGTGTGGGCATGGATATCATTTGCCAAATAAGAGATCAAACGGGTGTTTTCATCATCTGGATGGGCAGCGATGTATAGGGCAGAACCAATAAAGTTTAACTTTTGCAGCTGGTGGTAAATTTCGGAAGAAGTCGGTTTGTACGGCGCTTGTGCAACCGACGAAAAGAAAGAATGTACAAAAAGAAGGACAAAAAGCGAAAATTTCTGCATAAATGAAATAGTTATTGCATAACGGCGCCAAAGATACCGATTAAGGAAGAAATTGCCTGCCAAGGGGTTGTGTTTTTTACCCCAGAATCACCGAGTTCCCAGAGCTTCTTTGTGCCCTTAGTGGCTGTTGGTTATAATTTTTGTTAAAGAAAAGATCAATCGTGGGGGAGGGCTTCAGTGTTTTTGTCCACTTCCTTTTCGACTACTGGAATTTTATTGGTTGCAATAATACTCACCCCTTTTTGCAGCATCATACTGTTTGGATATGTAATAACTTCATTGTTAATAGTGTGAAGAATAACGTGAAAGGTTTTAATGTCTTCAATAAATCCTTCGCTAGGAAATTCCTTATCGTGGATCTTGATATAATCCCCAATTTTATATGGAAAAGTAAAAAACATAATAATTCCACTGGTAACATTGCTGAGAATAGACCACTGGGCAAAAAATGCAATCCCGATTACAGCAAAGATCGATGACAGGACCAATCCTAAGTTTCTGAAATCGACCCCCCAAATGCTGATAAATCCCAAAATTATTAAAAATGTAAAAGTGAAATCAACATGCTTCATGATCAATCCGGTACGGTGCTCGATGCGTTCAATTTTTTTCGCATAATTCCGGATGGTACGTTTAAGGACAAATCTTAAAAAAAGGAGCACAATTATCAGTATTCCAGATTGCAGAAGTTGCAGATAATGTTCAGGCATCTCGGTCATATCAAATTTTTTATTTTAAATCCACGAAGTTCATGCTAAATTACCGAAAAATCAATGGTCGGCAATAGCGTTCAAAGTTTTATATACCAGCCTTACGGGAAGTCCCATCACATTGAAATAGCAGCCTTCAATTCTTTCAATTCCGATGAACCCAATCCATTCCTGTATGCCATAACTTCCAGCTTTGTCATAAGGTTTGTAGGTTTTAATATAATGGGAGATCTCTTCCTCTGTGAGGGATTTAAACCACACTTTTGTCGTGTCGTTCACTATAATTTGTGTTTTTTTGGTGGTAAAACAAACCGAAGTGATCACTTCGTGCATCCTTCCGCTCAGCTGGCGAAGCATGTATGTTGCTTCCTCAACATCCTCGGGCTTTCCCAAAGCTTTTTCTTCAAGCCAAACAATAGTATCGCTTGTTATAAGAATTTCGTTTTCCTTTATATTTTGGAAGGCGGCTGCTTTTGCCTTTGAAATATAATCCGTTATCTCCGAGCGTTTCAGATTTAAAGGGTAAGTTTCTTCGATTTTCTTGATCTCAATTACATAGTCGAGGTCCAGCTCTTCCAAAAACGTTTGTCGACGTGGCGACCCTGAAGCTAAAATTACTTTGTGGTTCTTAAGTTTTTCGCGGAGCATAAAATTGATCGATTTAAGTTCAGAGGGTAAAAACCTTCTGTTTACAAAAGCGCAAATTGGAACAACAGAATAGAGCAGATTCCTGTAAACATAACGATTTTCAGTAATTTCGATAAAAATCCATAGTCCTTTTTGGTTTTTGCGTCCCAAACTTTTACGCAAAAATAGAGCAGGGGTCCAATAATGGCAAAAAGGAAATAGAGCAATAAAAGTTTTTGTTGATAAAGATATTCATACATATAAAAAACGATTCCCAAAACCAATATGGCAGCGAGCACAAAGACAATGGTCGTTGTTCGTTTTCGGCCCAGTACAATGGCCAGGGTGTTCATCCCTCCCTTTTTATCGCCATTGATGTCTTCTAAATCCTTTACAATTTCCCTGATAAAATTGATGGAAAAAGCAAACAGCGAATAATCTAGCACAATGCCGAAAATAGTGGATTGCACAGCTTGGTTTAAAGGTGTGATTTCAGGCATCAGGTCAAAGATTCCGACGATAATCAGACTCAGTGCCACCAATCCTGAAATAAGGAGATTTCCGATCAAAAGTATGCTTTTAAGGGAGGAAGCATACAAATAGAGCAAAGCGGAAATAATTATGAAAAGTGCTGAAAACATCGGCTTTTCGATACTGTTTGCAAGATAAAATCCCAAACCTACACCAATGACATTCAGTGCTATAAAAATATTATATGCATTTTTTTCAGTGATTTTCCTTCCTATGAGCAATTTTTCAGGCCTATTTATTTTGTCAATTTCCACATCAAAAATATCGTTTATCACATTTCCTCCTGCGGCTATGCACGTTGTGGCCAGAACCAGCAATAGAAATTCTACACCGCTAAGAGCAGTATCGATATTAAATGCTTGGAAAAGTCCGAACTTGATGAACAGTTGCGCCAAGGCAAGAAAAATCAAATTTTGGTAGCGGATTAGTTTCAGGTAGTTTGTCCAGTTCATAAAGATGCGCCAGTCAGATTTGTTTGCAATTCAGGTTTTTTACCTTTGTTAGATTTTATATGGTTAATCGTATTTTGCGCTTACCCCGCTGCCGATAGTCCATTTTCCTTGAACTTTCATCACTTGTTCCAACACATCGCGAACACAGCCCTTGCCGCCCTTTTTGTGTGAAATATATTTTGAGATCGCTTTAATTTCCGGTACTGCATCCTGCGGACAAGTGGGAAGGCCAACTTCCATCATGATTTCATAATCGGGCAGGTCGTCGCCCATATAAAGTACATTTTCTGCGTTAATGTTATTGCTCTTTAAAAACTCCTCCAAGATCTCAGTTTTTCGATGGGCGCCCAGAAAAATATCTGTAATCCCCAAATTCTGTAAGCGGACTCGGACTCCTTCATTCGTTCCGCCAGAGATGACACAGACTGTAAATCCTTGTTCCACAGCGGTTTTTAGGCCGTAGCCATCTTTGATATTCATAGTCCTGAACATTTCGCCTTCCGTATTCACTTTTACGGTGCCGTCGGTGAGCACTCCGTCAACGTCAAAGATGAAAGTGGTTATTTTAACAAGATACTTTTTGTAGCTTTCCATGGGAATTGGTTTTGTTTTCTTAATTAGCAACATTTATTTTTGGCGCAAGGCTTTTGTAAACAGTTCATAAAACTCTGAATTTGGACTGTTTTGCAGCATTTGTAAATGTTTATCAATGGTTTTTTGGTCCTTCCTTCGTGCTGGTCCGGTCTGTGCTTCCGCTGGGGAAAGATATTCAATTTTGGAAGCAGTCTCGAAGATTAAGGGTTTCAGTAAATCGAAAGATAATGCTTCTTTTGTTAAAATTTCATCTCCAATCTGGTACAAATAATTGACGAAATTATTTACAAATACAGCAGCTAGATGTAGCCTCGCCCGTTTACTGGTCGAAATTTCAATTGTGTTTTCTGAAATGGAATTGCCCAATTTTTCCAACATTTCAAGATCCGTTTTGTTTTCAGCTTCAATACAGATTGGAATATTTTTAAAATCTACTTTTCTGTGTTTTGAAAAGGTCTGCAATGGATAAAGGACCCCTTTCCTGTTTCTATGTGCGAGTTGGTCCATTTCCATGGCGCCCGAAGTATGAACGACAAGTCTATTCTGAATTGGTAGACTTTCTGAAAAACCTGAAATGTCATCGTCAGGAATTCCAATTATATAAACGTCGGCTTCCATCAACTTGGAAAGATCCTCAGTGAAGGGGATGCTCTTAAAAGGCGTTTCCAATTTGATTGGATTTCGGTTGTAGATTTGTTTTATTTCTACATTTTCCGCATTTAAGAACGCACGGCAAAGATTGAGGTTGAGGTTGCCAAAGCCTAAAAGCACTACATTGATCATATTGCAAAAATAGAGGATTAATTTTTCAGCGGAACACCTTTCTTTTAATGAGTTGGATCTCGCCGTCCTGTTCTAATTGTTTAATAGTGCGGATCACAGTTTCGACCCGAAGTCCGGTAAGATCTGCGATTTGCTGCCGCGTAAGCTCCACCTGGTAAAGTTCTTCTGAACCGTATTTGCCTTTTAAGAAATCGATCAATGCCAAAATCCGATGTTCAGGCGTGTGAACTGAAATTTCCTTTAGAATGGTCGCCTTATAGTAGAGCCTTTTGGCCAATTCTTTAGTAAATTTCAGATTTATTTCAGGATTGTTGGTCAACAGTTCAAAAAGGCTGGTTTTCGATAATTTGTAAAGTTTTGAGGGTCGGGTTGCCATTGCCGAAGCAGGATAAGTGAAATTGCCCAACAGTGGGGGTTCTCCAAAACTATCGCCGTCATAAAAGATTCCTTGGATAAATTCCTTTCCGCTTTCATTCAGGTTGAACATTTTTATTTCTCCCGATTTTATTTGAAAATAGAAACTTGCCCTGCTTTTTTCAGAAAAAACAACTTCGGAAACATCAATATTTTCAAGTGTTGCGTCGTAATCCAACAACAAATTTTCAGGAATCATGGATTTATGATTTGTCTCATAAAATCGAGGTGTTTATGGTCGGTAAATTTAGCCAATAAACAATTAAACGCTACTCTAATGAAAATTATATCATTAAAAGAAATGGAGCACACTTTTGCGCACGATTATTATATGTATGTGCCTTTGACAATAATTCTGAACAGCTGTTTGGGATCAATCGCCGCAATGACCGTTTTGATGCAGGGAACATCATGGCTTTCAGGGATTGAGCTCGGACTTTGTGTGTCATTATGTATGGGTTATAATGCTGCTCTATTGGCAGGAGTAAATCGGCAATTCTCTTTTTGGCTTCTTATGATATCTCTCGTGGTCAATTTGTTGTTGATTTTGGTAACTTTGCTGTAAAAAGGGAAAATGGCAGATCGCACTATAAATTCCAGGGAGGATGTTTCTTTGTTGGTACGGACTTTTTATACAAAAATACGGGCCGACGATTTTCTCGGCCCAATTTTCAATGGCATCATCACAGATTGGGAAACCCATTTGGAACTGTTGACCGATTTCTGGGAAACAAATTTGTTCTTCAACCGGAAGTATTTTGGAAATCCAATGAACGCACACGTTGAAGTTGATAAAAAAATCGACAATACCATTACCGAAATGCACTTTGGGGTTTGGATAAATATGTGGGTTCAGACCATTGATGAACTTTTTGATCCTCAGGATGAAAGGGCCCAGGTGGCAAAAAATAGGGCTCGGCATATGGGTACGTTTCTGTACTTGAACATCTTCAATTCGAGAACTTCCTCTTCGGAACGGTAAATTTCAACGTAAAAGAATATCTTGAACCGTGTATTTTCACAACCAAAAATACTGGGTTCCCCATCCAATAATTATCGTTTAGAAACGTATTTTTAAATAGCTTAACTGGCTTCAAATGCCTAAATTTGCTCCAAAATTTTTTACAATGCTAAAAAAGATAGCTTCCGTTCTTTTTTCTACCCGTTTAACAGCCGTACTATTTATTGTTTTTGCCATAGCTATGGCAGTTGGAACATTTCTGGACTCCTCCTCTCAAACCCCTCCAACTCCCTACACCCGAGAACTCATATATAATGCGTGGTGGTTTGAGGCTATAATGGCTCTTTTTGTCATAAATTTTATTGGCAATATATTTCGATACAATCTCCATCGGCCAAAAATGTGGGCTTCTTTAATGATTCATCTCTCCCTGATTCTTGTCATTTTTGGGGCCTTCGTTACCCGATATATTGGTTTCGAAGGCGTAATGCACATCCGTGAAGGACAAACGGCAAATTCGATTCTTTCAGAACACACCTATTTGGATGTTTTCATCGATGGTGATTTCATGGTGGATGGCGTTGCCCAACGTCGAAAATTGAGACCCAAAAAACTTAGGCTTTCCGAACGGCTAAATAATCATTTTAAAATTGAAACCGATTATAACGGACAACCGGTAACCATTGAATACAAGGATTTTATAAAAGATGCGAAAGAAAGTCTGATTCCAGATGACGATGGTGAAGAGTATTTGCACATAGTAGAATCTGGAACAGGGCAGCGGCACGACCACTGGATTAAAGTCGGTCATGTTACCAATATTCACAACATTCTTTTCGCAGTAAACGAACCAACCGAAGGCGCAATAAACATAATGTACACTGATGGGGATTATACCATTTCAAGTCCTTTTGAGGGCGATTACCTGCGTATGGCAGACCAAGCGGAAGGCTCGGTGGCTGCAGATAGCGTCCAACCTTTTAACCTTCGCTCCCTTTATAATTTGGGGGGAATGTCGTTTGTGGTGCCAGAACCAATTACAAAAGGGAAGTTCGGCGTTGTTAAAGCACCCTATGACGAGCCTTCAAACCAAGACGCCCTGGTTGTAGAGGTAACTTCAAATAATGAAACAAAAACCGTTTCACTTCTTGGGGGCAAAGGAAGTGTTCCAAACCCAAAGGAAACGGAAGTTGGCGGTCTGAAAGTATATATGAGCTATGGATCTGAGAATATTGAACTGCCTTTTAGCATTACTTTAAACGAATTTATTGCCGAAAAATATCCGGGCACAGAAAAAGGATATTCCTCATTCAAGAGCAAGGTTACCGTTATCGATGAAAATAACGAACATTTTGATGCTGATATTTTTATGAACAATGTGCTGGACCATGATGGCTATCGTTTTTTCCAGTCTGGCTTTGATCCAGATGAAAGGGGCACCATTCTATCGGTAAACCACGACTGGTGGGGCACTTGGATAACCTATATCGGTTATTTTTTCCTGTATATTGGAATGATGGCAATTCTTTTTAGCAAGAACAGTAGGTTTGGGAAATTGGAGATAATGCTGGAACGCATTAGGAAAAAGAAGAAAAAGATGATGGCCGTTTTCCTTCTGTTGTTCGGTTTCTCGGGAATGGCCCAAACGCCCAATGCACCTACCCACAACGCCACTCCCAAAGCGATCGACTCGTTGATCCTTGCAAATTCCGTAAGCAAGGAACATGCCGAAAAATTTGGGCTGTTATTGATCCAGGACAACGGCCGAATGAAACCCATAAACACATTTGCCAGTGAGCTCCTGAGGAAAGTAAGCCGGAGTGATCATTATAAAGGACTGACTGCAAACCAAACTTTCATATCGATGACGGAGTTTCCAAGGCTTTGGATTGAAGTGCCTTTGATAGCCTTAAAACGGGGAAATGACAGCATCCGCCACGTTGCCGGAGTGCCCGAAAACCAGCGCAATATATCTTTGCTGGATCTTTTTGACAACCAAGGAAATTATAAGTTGGAACCCTATTTGGCCGCTGCCACCAGGACCACAACACCAAACCAGTATCAAAAGGATTTTATACGGGCACACGAAAACTTTTCATTGCTGAATGCCGCTTTAAGCGGAAGCATATTAAAAATATTTCCAATTCCTGGAGATGAAGGAAATAAATGGGTGTCTTACCCTGAGTTGGAAGAGGCGAAGCTGGTGGGAATGGATTCGCTTTACGCCCGAAACATCCTTCCGATGTATTTTGACAGCTTAAAACAAGCACGCAAAACGGGTGACTATAAGCAGGCCGAGGAACTCTTGGAGAGTATCACCAATTTTCAAAAAAAATACGGCGCCGAGATAATGCCTTCAGAAAATAAACTGAAAGCGGAGACCTTCTACAACAAAGTCGATATTTTTAATCGATTGTACACCTATTTTGCCTTGGTGGGCGTTTTGATGTTCGTATTTATTATAATTCAGCTCTTCAAGGATAGAAAAATCCTGCGTGTCTTAATTAAAAGTTCCAAAGTATTATTGTGGATTTTCTTTGGGCTAATGACGCTGGGGCTTGCGCTTCGTTGGTATGTTAGTGGGCATGCGCCCTGGAGCGACGCATACGAATCAGTCATCTATGTAGCCTGGGCAACGGTATTTTTCGGACTCTCATTTGGCCGAAAAAGTGATCTAACGGCTGCATCCACCGCCTTTATGGGCGCAATAATTTTATGGGTAGCGCACCAAAACTGGTTGGACCCATCAATCGCAAACCTGCAACCTGTACTTGACAGTTATTGGTTGATGATCCACGTAGCGGTGATCGTGATGAGCTATGGGCCCTTTACATTGGGAATGATCTTGGCTGCAATTTCTTTATTGCTGATGATCTTTACGACCAAAAAGAACTACAAGCTTATGGAAATCAATATTAGCGAACTTACGGTCATCAATGAAATGGCCCTGACCGCCGGTTTAGTGTTGCTGACAATTGGAAATTTCCTCGGTGGCCAATGGGCAAATGAAAGTTGGGGACGATATTGGGGCTGGGACCCAAAGGAAACTTGGGCACTTATCAGTATTATGATCTATGCCTTTGTGATCCACGCCAGATTGGTACCCGGACTTCGGGGACGATGGACCTATAATGTGATGGCCCTTTTTGCCTATGCTTCGATTATGATGACCTATTTTGGAGTGAACTTTTATTTGAGCGGCCTTCATTCCTATGCAAGTGGAGACGCCCCCGCCACGCCAACATTTGTTTATTGGATAACACTTTTTGCCGTAATCTTGAGCACTGTGGCCTATTTTAGATATAAGAAATTCTATATCAAAAAAGGTAAGCCGAAAGGGAGGAAATAGCTTTACTGAAAATCAAATAATAAAACCCACAGACATCCAGATATCTGTGGGTTCTATCTTTCACTGTGAATGTCTTATTAAATTAAACTATCTAACAATTCGCTTAATTTTGGATCAGAGGGTCTTGGAGCGTCGGCATTTACAATATTCCCTTGTGGATCGATGAGGATGAATCGGGGAATTCCCAAAATCACATATTTATTTACAAATTCGGACTCCCAATTATTGTCGGCCATCAATTGGATTCCTGCCATTTCTTTTTCGCTGACCATCATTCTCCACTTTTGGTAATCACGTGGTTCGTCAATGGAAATTCCCACAAAATGGATATTCTTTCCTTTATATTGGTTTTCAATTTCCTTAAGAGCTGGAATCTCGCGAATGCAAGGTCCGCACCAAGTGGCCCATACATCAATATAGACGTAGTTTCCTCTTAAATCGTCCAAACTTGTTGTTCCACCTTTGTGGTTTTCAAAATTAAAAGTAGGGGAAGGATTTCCTTTTGTAATGGTCTGCAGTTGTTTATATCGTTCTGTGAGACCCGCCAGATTTTCTGCTTCTGGATTTGTATTTTTATAAAGAGTGTAGACTTCTTCAATATCGGCATCAGGTTTTAAACCAAATTCGAGATACTGAACCATAATTTTGTCCTTCGCAAAACCATCAGGAAGATTGGAATCCACTATTCTTAAAAAAGCCAAGGTTGGGCTTCCAGAACTGTCTATGGGCTGCTGAGTGGCCAACCGGTTAAAATGGGCATCCAACAAATTTTGGTAGGCGGCGGAATTCCTAAAGACCAAAGTGTCTTTAAAGTCTATATTTTCGTTGTGTTGATAGAAATTTTTACTCACTTGAAAATCCGGAAAGCCAGTGTAATAACGATGTGCGACCAGATAGTTTTCAACGAGTGCGGCCTTTGAATAGGTGTCCTCTTCGTTCAGCATGTCCTTGAAAGTTTTATTGGCAACGTTTTCAGATTCAAGAAGGCTGTCCAGAATTTTTTGGCGTGTTTCCAGTTCAGTTATAAAATCGTTCTCATCCAAGGAAAAAAGTTTCTCAAAATCCAGGTTCTGTTCATTGTACAGGTATTTTTTTGCCAAAAAATTATTTGGATTGGCAAGTGAGCCAGTATAATCCAGACTTTCATCAAACTGTTCCATGTCGACGGCAACGTTTAAATCGTGCCCTTTTTCCAAGTAAATTCCTGTTTGTTCCCTACCTATAAATAGCTGGTAAAATCCGTTGTTTTTTAAATATAAGGTGTCTGAAAAGTTGCCGTTTGCCGAAATAGGGATCTGTGTTTCGTAATCAGTCCCGCGGATAGCAACACTTTCCGCTTGGTTGTTTTCAATTTTCCCGCTGATTATGGAATACAATTTCTCGTTATCCGGTTGGCAGGAGAATATAAATAATGTTAGAATAAGTAGTGTGAACTGTTTCATCGTGATTGTTGTTTTAGATTGATTATTGGTTAGTTTAAGTTATCTGAACGATCAAGTTTCCTTCAGAAAGATACAAATGTACTTTGATTATTTTAGTTTAAACTAAATGGCTTTCCGTTTCTAATTTTCTCTTCCTTTATAGAAAAGGGTTCTGTTTCTTTTGTCGGGGAAGTAGTGATATAATTGTTACTTTTGCAGAAAATTCCCATTATGCCAGATACACATTACATCAGTTCGGATATTCTGGATTTATCCATTATTACGGAGATTCTGGAAAAGCAAAAGAAACTGGCGCTTTCCGATGAGGCGCAGCTGAACATTCGGAAATCGCGGGACTACCTTGTTGCCAAATTGCAAAATACCCAAACCCCGATATATGGGATAAACACTGGTTTTGGTTCACTCTGTAATGTAAAAATTGCTCCAGATAATCTTTCCAAGTTGCAAGAAAACCTTGTTATGTCTCACGCATGTGGCACTGGCGAATTGGTTCCGAAACCCATAGTAAAATTGATGCTTTTGTTAAAGATCCAGTCGCTTAGCTATGGGAACAGTGGTGTTCAAATAGAGACGGTGCAGCGATTGATCGATTTTTACAACAATGAAGTTTTGCCCGTAATTTACACCCAAGGAAGTTTGGGAGCTTCAGGAGATCTCGCTCCTTTGGCCCATCTTTCTTTACCATTGTTGGGAAAAGGGGAAGTATATTGGGGAGGGAAGGTGACCCCAGCTTCGAAAATATTGAAAAAATTCAATTGGCAGCCTATCACCCTTATGGCCAAAGAAGGATTGGCACTGCTTAACGGAACCCAGTTTATGGCTGCCTATGGGGTCCATTGTCTTTTGAAAAGTTATAAATTATCCTATCTCGCCGATTTGATAGGAGCCATTTCCACGGATGCGTATGATTGCAACACCAGTCCTTTTAATTCATTGGTGCATCTAATCAGACCGCACAGAGGACAGGTTAAAACGGCCGAGAGGTTTTTGCAATTTCTTGAAGGAAGTGAAATTGCAGCCTCAGAAAAGACCAATGTCCAGGATCCGTATTCCTTTCGCTGTATACCCCAAGTACATGGTGCCACAAAAGACACCCTTCATTTTGTGCATAAAACATTTAAAACGGAAATTAATTCGGTTACCGACAATCCCAATATTTTCGTAAACGAGGATCTAATTATTTCAGGGGGAAACTTCCACGGACAACCTCTGGCCCTTGCCCTGGATTATTTGACAATAGCAATGTGCGAAATCGGAAGTATTTCCGAAAGAAGAACATATCAATTGATATCAGGATTGCGCGGACTTCCAGCTTTTCTGATCAATAATTCAGGACTGAACAGTGGGTTTATGATTCCACAATATACGGCCGCAAGCATTGTGAGCCAGAACAAACAACTGGCTGCGCCAGCTTCTGTGGATTCCATAGTCTCCTCAAATGGTCAAGAGGACCATGTAAGTATGGGTGCCAATGCGGCAACCAAATGTTTACGTGTTGTCGAAAATATAGAAACCATTCTATCCATTGAATTGATGAACGCTTCCCAAGCCTTAAAGTTTCGAGAACCAAAAAACTCATCTCCATTTATACAGTCGTTTCTAAAGCCTTATCGCTCCGTAGTCCCATTTGTTGAAGAAGATCGGGTCTTGGCCGAGGATATTCACGCCAGCATTGCATTTCTTTCATCACTGGATGTGGATCCAGAAATAATGTTTGAATAAAAAGCATTGTGGGCCTTAAGTCTTTATTGTCGCACAATAAGGTTTAAACCCAAACATACCTGCCCTTTTTCCAAAACTTACAGTCTATTTGCCGAAAGATATAAGGAAACTACCCATCATTGGAATTAATTTTGTGCCTTGATAAAGAAAGGGATAAAATGTAATTGAAAATCCTTTTGAAGTTGTGCCGAATAGTTTAAAATGAACTTGAACGATTTAAATAAAATGCCTGCTGCCTTTGGGAATACCGATAAAATGCCGGTATTGTTCCTTGGCCATGGGAGTCCCATAAACGCCATTGAGGCGAATGAATTTGTTTCTGCTTTCAGAAAATTGGGGAAGGAATTGCCGTGGCCCAATGCAATTTTATGTATTTCGGCGCATTGGGAAACTCGGGGGACTTTTGTAACGGCAATGCAGCATCCCCCAACAATTCATGATTTTGGAGGTTTCCCCAAAGCATTGTTCGAGGTACAATACCCCGCTCCCGGAAGTCCTGAATTGGCTTCTTATATCAAAAAAATCATAACCCAAATTGATGTTCACCTGGACTATAAATGGGGGCTGGACCACGGCGCATGGAGTGTAATCAACCATCTGTATCCCAATGCCGATATCCCTGTTGTGCAAATGAGCTTAGATTACTCCAAATCTGCCCAAGACCACTATACTTTGGCAAAGGAACTAAGCAATCTACGCCGAAAAGGCATCCTTATAATCGGCAGTGGAAATATGGTCCATAACCTTAGTTTGGTGGAATGGGACAAGTTGAATGAACCTTTTGAGTTCAGTTGGGCAAAGGAGGCCAGGGAAATGATAAAGCAATATATTTTGAACGACGATCACCAAAAACTAATTGATTATGGATCGCAAGGAACAGCTTTTGAGCTTGCCATTCCAACTCCCGAACATTATTTGCCACTTTTATACACTTTGGCGCTAAAAGAAGAAAACGAAAACATAACAGTGTTCAATGACAGATCGGTAGGAGGTTCATTGGCGATGACATCAGTAATAATAGAGTAAACAAATAAAATGAATACAATTATGCAAAAATTATTAAGTATGGATTTCAGGACGAATACAGTCAGCAGTGTTTTATTGCTGGTAAGAGTGGCAGTAGGCATTATGATGCTGGTTCATGGGCTTCCGAAACTTCAAATGTTAATTAGTGGCGACATCAATTTTCCAGGAGTTATGGGAATGGGGCCTAAGTTCTCTCTAATGTTGGCAGTTTTTTCAGAGTTGGTTTGTTCGGTCTTTCTTCTGTTTGGACTGTTCACCAGATTGGCGGCAATCCCGTTGATAATTACTATGATAGTAGCAGTAATAATAGTTCACGGCGGCGATCCTTTCTCACAACAAGAATTGGGCATACATTATCTCGTTGCCTATCTATCCATTTTTCTTCTTGGCGGAGGAAAATTTTCTCTCGATGCGATCCTCTATAGAAAGCTCAAGAGACCATTTTTGAATTAAATCGGAAGATAGAGGTATTAAAATTAAAGGGAAGACCGAAACCGATAGTGAGCCCCTTTTTTTAATACAACTTTATTTCATTTTAATGTTATATAACTCTTAATTAGATTAATTTTGCCGCATCAAAAAATTTGGCTATTAAATGGTTCTCGATATAATTATCGCAATGCTTTGGAGTATTTCTCCTTTTGGGGAAGCCAAAGTGGGGATCCCCTACGCAATTCTTCAGGGCGTGAACATTTATGTTGCATTTATAGCCTGTTTTCTTGCCAATGTTTTGGTTTTTCCCATAATGAGTTTTTTTCTGGACGTGGTGAACCGTTATTTTTTCAAATGGTATCACTATAAGAAGGCAGCTATATTCGTGGCACGACGTGCCAAGCACGGCGCGGGAAAAAATGTTGCAAAATATGGCTTTTGGGGACTTATCATTTTTGTCATGATCCCAATTCCCGGAACTGGAGTCTATGCGGGAAGCATTGCGGCATATCTTTTTCAAATTGATAGAAAAAAAGCTTTTTTGGCGAATGTTCTCGGCATATTTTTTTCCTGTCTTATTGTATGGGGAACCACTGTGGCCGCAGTCCAAGGTTTGAATTGAGCAGCATTCTTTTCTTTTTCCAAACACTTTCAGGGCTTTTAGATTCTTTGGGTTTTTTAATGGAAAGAAAAGCTAATAAAACTGGAAAACAGATTATATTTGCGAAAACCAGCACATCTGTTCAACTTCTTCAAAAAACATATCCATGACCGAAATAAGCATAGAACTGATTTTACTAACTCTTTCAGTTCTCTTCTTTATAAGTATTTTGGCCGGGAAGGCAGGTTTTAAATTTGGTGTTCCTGCTTTACTGTTGTTTTTGTTGGTAGGTATGGTCTTCGGAAGTGATGGCGTTGGAATAGTCTTTAATAACATCCAAGTCGCACAAACAATCGGTTCGGTCGCGCTTTGTATCATCCTGTTTTCTGGGGGAATGGACACTAAAATTAATGATATTAAACCTATTCTTCCCCAAGGGATAATTCTCGCCACCATCGGGGTTCTTCTTACCGCCACTTTTACCGGACTCGCTATATGGTACGTATTTGGGATGACCATGGAATCGGCAGGGATTGGATTTTTAACAGCACTTTTGCTTGCCGCAACGATGTCATCGACAGATTCGGCTTCAGTCTTTTCTATTTTAAGATCGAAGGGTTTGAACTTGAAAAACAACCTAAAACCCATGCTGGAATTGGAAAGCGGGAGTAATGACCCGATGGCCTATGTGCTAACCATAACCTTAATCGGTCTCATCGGAATGGATTCAGAACCCAATTATTGGTTGGCATTTGGAGAGCTGCTGCTCCAATTGATTGTTGGGGGCGCTGCCGGGTTTTTCTTGGGAAAACTCGCAGTTTACACAAATAACCATCTTAAAGTCGACAACAAATCACTCTATCCCATATTGGTTTTTACCTTCTGTATTTTTATATTTTCGGTGACTTATTTTATTAAGGGAAATGGTTATTTGGCAGTGTACATCGCGGGGCTTGTTATCGGAAATTCCCGATTTGTGCACAAACGCTCTTCCCTGAATTTCTTTGATGGAATGGCCTGGATGAGCCAACTTTTGATGTTCTTGACCTTGGGTTTGCTCATCAATCCTTCCGAACTTATCCCAATCATTGTCCCGGGCCTGATCATTAGTTTTATTATGATCTTGCTGACCAGACCTTTAAGTGTGTTTTTATGTTTGTTGCCATTTCCAAAAATGGGCGTAAAAGATAAAATATTCATTTCCTGGGTAGGCCTTCGGGGCGCAGTGCCGATTATTTTTGCTATTACTGTTTTAGCTGCCGATCTTGAACATTCACGACTGATTTTCAATATTGTGTTTCTCTGTACTTTGGTATCCTTGGTAGTGCAGGGCACCTCCCTCCCTCGGGTAGCAAATTGGTTGGGCCTTGTTGACCAACCGGATACGACAAAAGAACTACAGGATTTTGATGTTGAATTTTCGGACGAAATAAAATCCGTCACCTCCGAAATCAAGGTTACCGAAGAAGCCTTGATGAATGGCAACTACCTTATGGACCTGAAATTGCCAGAAAAAACCATTGTAGTCATGGTAAAGCGCGATGGAAAATATTTTGTCCCCAACGGAAAAACAAGTTTGTACCAAGGAGACATGCTGTTGGTAATTACCGATGATTATAACGCTTTGCGCGAAACATATCAACGTTTGGGAATGCCATATTGATAGGCGTTTTCTATACCCACAGGGTATACGTTGGGAATTGACGATTTTTTTAAATCTTGAAAGACCAATACCGTTCAAAACGTTTTAGGTAAACGCATTGCCTCCCAATTTCAGATATTTTCCAAGGCTCTAGAAATCTTTCCATTTATTATTCGCGCATTTGTGGTGAGCTAAACTTCCAAGAAATGTTTTGGAAATTTTAGCCAAACCCCTCCATCTGTTATTTGTGGGTTCGTTGCAAAAAATATATCCGTGGAGAAAAACTTAAAAACGTAAAGGACAGCAAAACTGTTATGGGTTGACATACGACGAATTCCTCAATGAACTCAAAAATAAAGAAATAGAACTTTCACTTTCGCACAAAGCCGAATGAGAGGCCTACTTTTTGGCGGAACAGCAAAAAGCCTTGGTAATCCAAAATCAAATTTCCGAAACCGATAAGGAGATTGATGCCCTGGTTTATAAACTTTATGGGTTGACGGAGGAGGAGATAAGGATTGTTGAGGAATCGTAAAACGAAACGCAGTTGCAACTTTTCCAAAGTTCCAAACTGGAAAAGTTGCAAACTTGTTTGAATGAAGATAATAGACTTGGAAGCATCTATTCGAAAAAATCGTGATACACCCGCATACGATCAATCATTTCCGAAGATATTTCACTCAAGCCCGTAGTATCTGTAGCATCCTTTAGAACTTCGGCTTGATGGAGGATAGGGGCAAACCAGAAATGAAGGGCCAGGTCGGCTTCCCCTTCCATTGTACACTCGCGAATCATAGTATTTATGGCTTCAATTACGTCTTCTCCAAATGCATTATAGTCCTCCAAAGTCCTATTGTCAACTTTCTCGAATTGATCACCAATTGAAATAATGATATTGGCATTTTTTTGGGTCGGTTCATCGTCTTGCCATTTAGCGCCATTGTTTAAGGTAAGCCTGTCCTCTTCATGGCTTCCGTGATCGTGGGAATCGTGTTTGTCCAGAGCTTCTTCATGATGATGATGCTCGGTCAGATCCTGTTCCTTCCCAGTCTGTTTACACGCTTGTATCGCAATAAAAAACAGTGATAGAGCAGCCGTGGCAACCAATTTTGTTAAAATGTTTTTCATAGTATGTTGATTTATCAATGTGTTTAATGGATAAATATAGATAAATAAATATTGGTAGACGGTAGATTTGCACTTCTTCAGTCCTGTATTAATATTTCTGTCGGGATATTCAGGGTAGCAGTTAATTTCCGAATAGAGACATAAAAGAAAAAACAAATTAAATCTCCTTAATTTTCTGTGCTCTCTTATTCGTGCATTTGTGATACTAAAACACAACCTCGGTTTTGCGAATCCCATATTTTACGTCGGTGTTTTTTCATTATTACTTATTTTTAAGTTCCAAAATTTGCAATTCAATAAATATATTGCACACAATAACCCTTTACGCTAAAAACTTTTAAATCATGCCTAAATTCCGTACTTTTGCAAAACATTCAAAACCCTAAAATTTACACTATGGCATTCGACATTGATATGATAAAAAAAGTCTATTCCCAAATAACCGAACGTGTGGACAAAGCACGTGAAATCGTGGGAAGACCGCTTACACTTTCTGAAAAAATCCTCTATTCCCACCTTTGGGACGGGAATCCGACCAAGGTCTTGGAACGTGGAAAGGATTATGTCGATTTTGCCCCGGACCGCATTGCACTCCAAGATGCTACCGCACAAATGGCACTGCTTCAATTTATGCAGGCCGGAAAAAAAACAGTTGCGGTGCCAACTACTGTTCACTGTGACCATTTAATCCAAGCAAAACAAGGCGCTGTTCCTGATCTATTGAGGGCAAACGAAACCAGTAATGAGGTTTTCGATTTCCTGGAATCCGTTTCCAACAAATACGGAATCGGCTTTTGGAGACCCGGAGCCGGAATTATCCACCAAGTTGTTCTTGAAAACTACGCCTTCCCAGGAGGGTTGATGATCGGAACTGATAGCCACACCGTAAACGCAGGTGGTTTGGGAATGCTCGCCATTGGAGTAGGAGGTGCCGATGCCGTGGATGTAATGGCAGGAATGCCTTGGGAACTTAAATTTCCAAAACTGATCGGAGTAAAATTGACCGGACAATTGAATGGCTGGACGGCTTCAAAAGATGTGATCCTAAAAGTAGCCGGAATCCTTACCGTAAAAGGAGGAACCGGAGCTATTGTTGAATATTTTGGCCCTGGCGCAAAAAACCTATCCTGTACCGGAAAAGGAACTATCTGTAATATGGGCGCAGAAATTGGCGCAACCACTTCCACCTTTGGGTATGACGATTCCATGGAGCGATTTTTACGAGCAACAGATCGAAATGATATCGCTGATGAGGCTAATAATATTCGTGAGTATTTGACTGGAGATGATGCCGTTTATGAAAACCCGGAGCAATATTTTGACCAAGTAATTGAAATAGATTTATCTACCCTTCGCCCGCACTTAAATGGTCCTTTTACCCCAGATTTGGCAACCGAAGTTGGTGATTTGGGCGAAAAAGCAAGAAATAATGACTGGCCTTTAAAAGTGGATTGGGGCTTGATCGGATCCTGTACGAACTCTTCGTATGAAGATCTTTCAAGGGCTGCTTCCATTGCACAACAGGCAATTGATAAGAATTTAAAATCGAAAAGTGACTTCGGTATAAATCCAGGTTCGGAACAAATTCGTTTTACTGCGGAACGCGACGGACTTTTGGATGTTTTTGAAAATTTGGGAGCAACCATATTTACAAATGCCTGCGGCCCTTGTATTGGCCAGTGGGACCGAAGTGATAGAAAAGGGGACGAGAAAAACACAATTGTACACTCCTTTAACCGAAACTTTTCAAAACGTGCCGATGGAAACCCAAACACCCACGCCTTTGTAGGTTCCCCGGAAATGGTTGCGGCAATCGCAATTTCTGGCCGTTTGGATTTTGATCCTATGAACGATACACTTCTAAACGAAGATGGTATAGAAGTTAAACTTGACGAACCCGTTGGACTTGAACTGCCCCCAAAAGGATTTGCGGTGGACGATAACGGCTATTTGGCACCAACTGCGGACGGAAGTTCTGTGGATGTGAAAGTTGCACCGGATAGTGAACGTCTTCAATTATTGACCCCTTTCGAACCCATAAAGGATTCTGAATTGCAGGGCGTGAAGTTGTTGATCAAAGCGCACGGAAAATGTACCACCGACCATATTTCTATGGCTGGACCTTGGTTGCGCTACAGAGGACATTTGGACAATATCGCCAATAACACTTTGATTGGAGCTGTAAACGATTTCAATAAGCAAACGAATTTCGTCAAAAATCAACTGACAGGAGAATACGGTGGCGTTCCCAACGTACAAAGGGAATACAAAGCCAATGGAATTAAAACCATTGTAGTTGGCGATCATAACTACGGCGAAGGTTCCTCAAGAGAGCACGCGGCGATGCAACCTAGATTTTTGGGCGTAGCTGCGGTTTTGGTGAAGTCCTTTGCACGGATCCACGAAACAAACCTTAAAAAACAAGGGATGTTGGGATTGACGTTTGTGAATGAAGCAGATTATGATCTGATCCAAGAAGATGATACCTTTAATTTTATTGATATTGCCGACTTTGCACCAAACAGTCCGTTGACAATCGAGATTGTTCACGCCGATGGCAGTAAGGACATCATTAAAGCAAACCACACCTACAACGATGCACAGATAAAATGGTATCGCGAAGGTTCTGCTTTGAATTTGATCAAGAGGCAGAATGTCTAATATGTTTTAAATAGACCAAAACCTCACAAGTCAGATTGATCTGTGAGGTTTTTCTATTTCACTTAGAATACACCATGACTTCACGAATGAAACTATCGATTTTCAAAAAGAAATATTTGTACTTTGGTGCAAAACAAATACAATGAAGAAATTTCTCAAGAAGCAATGGAGCAACATAATCTTCGGAGTTTTTGTAATCCTGTTGATCATCCCACAAACACGAATGCCAATCCAGGTTTTTGTGCAGCGATTGATTTCCTTTTCCCCATCGGAAACCACGGAGGAGAAGCGGGAGACACTTCAGGATTATCACTGGCAACTTCAAGCTTTGGACTCCAGGGAGATCAATTTTTCACAGTCACGGGGAAAAGTGGTTGTCGTCAATTTTTGGGCTACGTGGTGTCCGCCCTGTGTTGCAGAAATGCCTTCATTTCAGAAGTTGTACGATGAGTATGGAAATAAAGTGGATTTCTATTTTGTCACTTCCGAGAAACCGGAAAAAATCAACAGATTTTTACAGAAACACAGTTATTCGTTTCCGGTTTATCTACAACAATATGAAGCCCCTGATCAATTGCAGTCGCCTGTTCTACCAACTACTTATGTGATTTCAAGAAATGGGGAAATAGCCATTTCAGAAACTGGGGTCGCAAACTGGTACAGTAAGAAAACAAGGGATTTGATCGACCGGCTTCTGTCGGAATAAAGTGGTAAGCAGCGTGTCCAATTCCTCCAACCTGAAGCATGGGGTTATTCTTTACCCCAGAACCAAAGTGAATTTATTTGGAAAAATAATTGGATTTAATGGATTCCATCTCTTTTTTGCCTTGGGCAATCGCTTCAACTTCCTTCCATAATTTTGGTGTGATGAGAAATTTCAAGGGCTGTTCCACTTCAATGATTTTAGGGAAATTCTGTTTCAACCTTTTGTCCCAGGTTTTATGGTGTTTCAATAAATCGTCCGGATATACGATTTTTCTTCGGGTACCTTCGTCCACTCCTTTAAAAGGCTCGGTCACGTTTAGGTATCCATAATCATCCGTCAACTCTTCTCCAGATTCGATATCGCGAATGGCAATCTCAAAATCATAAGCGGTGGACAGGCAATTGCTCTTAAAACTGTGGTTTACGTAACGGCCATAATCCCAGCAAAGGACCAAGTTGCCTTTGTTATTTCGGTAGCAATATGTTTCCAGAATGTTTTGATAAATTGGATTCATCTTTTTTACATGTTCAGGAGTAAATTCCCTATCCAATTCATCCAATGCCCAAGTGATGGTTCCGGCTGGAATGAATTCTTTGGCAACCACTCCATAGCCAATTTCATCACTGATCAATCGCAATTCTGTTTTCGGATGTATCATATACAATTTTTCAATAAAAGTAATGCAAAATCCCTTTGGCAAGTATGGCGGCGGCTATTGGAAATTAAATATTAATCGTGTTTATTTGCGGATTTTTCCAGAAGATCATCTTTCGGTTCAGTGGATTGTTGAAGATTTCCTTTTCTGAATTTTTCCATCAAATAAAATACTGTAAGCAACATGGAAAGGGCATAAACGCTATCCTCAATTGGCACTGTTCCAATGCGGATCCCAAGATTTTCCGCATTGTTGTACCAAACAACCTCTTCTGCGATCCAGCTTCCGGTAAGAAAGCCGTTCACAATAAAAAATGGGACCAAGAGTATGGCGAACACTGGTAAAAAGGTCTTTAAGGAATCAGGATCCCGATTAAAGACCCAAGCCAAAAGAACAATGGCATACACGGAATTTACTGTGGTATACCATTTGTCAAAATTATAAAGCAAGATTGCAATCATAATAGTTTGGAGGCTGTAATAAACAATCGAAACTGCTTTGTTGGGAAGCGAAAATTTTGGAAGGATATTCTTAAACGAATAAACCGTAAAGAGGCAAGCGTAAGGGATACAAATAAAAAACAGCCACTCCTCAATGGGAAGGTTGGCCAGATACATCCCGGAAAGATACTTTTCATTGAAGCCCCAAACACCATAATGGGTGAAAACAATATCCCAAGAAACAAAAATAACCATCATTAAGAAGGTGGCTGGAATGAAGTATTTCCAAAGTTTATAAAATTGCAGTTTTGGATGGAAACTGAACAAAAATGGAATACTGAGCGAACCGAAATTCAGGATAAAATAAAGATATTCCATATCTATTTTTTGAAATATTTTAAAGGCGGGAGCAACATTCCAAAGCATTCGCCTTTATCTTTTCCCAAGTGTTTGTGGTGCATTTTATGTGCTCTTCTGATTCCGCGTGCGTACCGATTATTCGTATTTCGGAACAATTTAAACCGTTGGTGGATGAAAATGTCATGAACAAAAAAATAGGCCAGGCCATAAGCGAATATTCCCAACCCGATGGGCAGACCGGCCCAAAACCCAAAGTAACTCCAGCCTACAAAACAACTGATGCTGACCATTGCATAAAAAATAAAAAAATAGTCGTTGCGTTCCCACCAACTTTTGTGGTCCTTATGGTGATGGTCCTTGTGCAAATTCCATAAAAACCCGTGCATCACGTATTTATGGGTGAACCAAGCCATAAATTCCATGAAGCAAAACGTGGTTAAAAAAATCAGTATCCAAAGTAGTGTTTCCATTCACTAAAATTTCAAGCGTAATTTATTTGTTATTGATGTCAAATCAAAATCCAAATTTCCCAAGGTTCAATGTGTATTTCACATAGTTTCCAGTCAATAAACTTATTTTCTCAATATTTGGAACGCGTACCCGAGAATTTTTTAATTCTGAGGCTGGTGTTCTTCGTAGCTTTTCCATCAGTCTCGAATAATATTTATATGCGATAAAAACACCGAATCGCGCATCATGCGGAAGAAGAAAAATACCGGTATATGCTTTTTTAAAGTTTTCCTCAATCTCTAAAATAATCGCTTCTTTTGAAACTTCATTCAATGAGTTCATGTCTATATTAGGGAAATAGGATCTGTGCAACAATTCCTCATCCTCTTTCATGTCCCGTA
>CAZMDY010000006.1:0-31050 GCA_964565295.1 uncultured Aequorivita sp.
GGTTTTTCGGCCGCTTTTTTTCTTTTTTTCCTTCTTAGGAAATAGATTGCGATTCCGACCAATAAAAGAACAGGAAGAAGCCAATACACAATTCGTTTCCAATTGAACGGCGGCTCCCCGACCTCTACGGCTGGTTTTATATCAAACATTTTTTGTTTGGTGGTGTCAATCACTACATCCTTTACCTCAACAAACAAAGAATCTGTCAAAAAAGGTTGGTTGTTGATAACGACCCTTTGCGGCGGAATGGTGTACTGACCGCTGTCAAATTGAGTAAGACCATATTTTTTGATCAGACGGTACTTTGCGGTTTCAAAAGTGGTGTCCACTTTATAGGATTCTATCATTTCCAGAGGTGCAAACGTCTGCTCTTCCGGAAAAACCACAATATAGGTCGAATCTGTTTCTACAGTTATGGTATAAATTATTTCCTCCCCTATATTTATTTCCGAGACATCGGTGGAGGTGCTTATCTGTGCGTTTGAGAAATTGGAAAATAATACAAAAAACAGCACTATATGGATGGGGGCCATATAATTGCAAAGGTTCAATGGCCTTGCAGAAAATCTATTTGATGTTTGTTTAAAATCCAACATTTAAAATCAATTGCTTTAATTTATCGCATTTTGAAATATCCCAATAGTTTTTTCACATAACTTTCATCAACCCTACAGTGCATAGCTCCTGCGCCACTTTTTGTAAATGACTCCACAAAATAATCCTCTCGATCGCGATGGTAACTAAAATAGTGGTTGCGCACACTTTTGGAAGCGGTGTTCACTAACATCAATTCGCCGGTTTCCTGGTCTTCCATTTGTACCATTCCCAAATTGGGTATGGATTGCTCGGCGGGGTCGTAAATTCGGATTCCTGTGACGTCGTGCTTCTTTGCGGCGATCCTTAATGTATCCCGATAATCGTTGTCCATAAAATCTGAAAGCACAAAAACGATTGCCTTTTTTTTCATCACATTGCTCAGGAATTTCAGAGCATTGGCAATATTTGTTTTATTGCTTTTTGGTCTGAATTCCAGCAATTCGCGTATAATTCTTAATACATGCGATTTTCCTTTTTTCGGTGGAATATAAAGTTCGATTTCATCAGAAAAAAGAATCAAACCAGTTTTGTCATTATTTTTCATAGCCGAAAAGGCAAGTGTTGCCGCGATTTCGGTAACTATTTCATTCTTGAACTGTTCTTGGGTCCCAAAAAACTCGGAACCACTAATGTCGGCCACAAGCATTAAAGTGAGCTCTCGTTCTTCTTCAAATACTTTTACAAAGGGCTCGTTATAGCGGGCTGTTACGTTCCAATCGATATTTCGGACATCATCACCAAATTGGTATTGGCGAACTTCGCTGAAAGTCATTCCACGACCTTTAAAGGTACTGTGGTATTCACCTCCAAACACGTTGTCGCTCAACCGACGTGTTTTGATCTCGATCTTTCGTACTTTTTTTAGAAGTTCTTTGGTATCCACAATAGATATAGGTTTCTTTTTTCGGGTTTTTTGTTCAAGAGTTGAACTTTGGACTTACTAAAACCTTTTTTAAGGAACTTCGATTACATTCACGATTTTATTGATCAATTCTTCGGAAGTAATGTTTTCGGCCTCGGCTTCGTAGGTAATCCCAATTCTGTGGCGGAGGACATCGTGGACCACGGCGCGTACATCTTCGGGAACCACATACCCGCGGCGCCGAATGAACGCATAACATTTTGAAGCAATTGCAAGGTTGATGCTTCCACGCGGCGAAGCTCCAAAATTGATAAGTGGTTTTAGGTCTGCAAGGCCAAAGTTCTCAGGGGTTCGGGTGGCAAAGATTATGTCGAGTATGTATTTTTCTATTTTTTCATCCATATACACCTCACGAACAACAGCTTGGGCTCTTGAGATCTGTTCCAATGTTGCTACTTGGTTTACCTGTTCGTATTCTTCTTTTAAGTTTTGGCGAATAATCAGCTGTTCTTCGGCAATTTGCGGGTATTTTATAACTGTTTTAAGCATAAATCGATCCACTTGCGCTTCAGGAAGTGGATAGGTACCTTCTTGTTCGATGGGATTTTGGGTCGCCATTACCAAGAAAGGTCTGTCAAGTTTAAAAGTGGTGTCGCCAATGGTAACTTGTTTCTCTTGCATCGCTTCCAGAAGTGCGGATTGGACTTTTGCTGGCGCACGGTTAATCTCATCGGCCAGAACGAAATTTGCGAAAATCGGACCTTTTTTTATACTGAAATCATTCAGTTTCATGTTGTAGATGAGCGTTCCGATAACATCCGCCGGAAGAAGATCGGGCGTAAACTGGACCCTGCTGAATGTTCCGTGGACTGCTTTTGCGAGGGTGTTGATGGCAAGGGTTTTTGCCAATCCCGGAACTCCCTCCAGAAGAATATGTCCTTGGCCCAAAAGACCGATCATTAGTCTTTCGACCATGTGTTTCTGGCCCACAATCACTTTGTTCATTTCTAATGAAAGGATGTCCACAAAGGCGCTTTCCCTTTCAATTTTTTCATTTAATGCACCAATGTCAAAGGTCGAATTTGTATTTTCCATACTGTATTTAGATTCAAAGAGTCTACTTTTTTAAAAGACCGTGCAAATTGAAAATTTATTGTATAAATAGCTGTTAATGATTGGTTAAATATAGAATTATTATGTGGGATTTTCCTATGGAAATTTTTGGAATGTCCTTATTGTTTATAAATTCAATTCAGTATCTTTTCGACTGTAAATAAAACCTTTTTTTTAATAAAAAGCATTCTAGCATTGACCGATCGATAGGAATTAGAAACCAATATCCCATGTTAAATAAACGACTTCTTATCAAAAACCTGCTTGCCCATAATGACGAAAGTAGTTTCTATGATAAAAAACGTAAGATTGATCTAGGAACCAAGGAAGGTAAAGCAAAATTCCTGAAACATATTTGTGCGCTAAGTAATAGCAATCCTGCAAATAATTCTTTTATTGTTATCGGTGTTGAAGACGAAACTAACAAAATAATAGGAACCGACTTCTTTGATGACAGCAAAATCCAAAATCTTATAAATGCCTATTTGACCAATGCGCCTTTGATTGTTTATGAAAATGTGGCGTTTCCGAATTTGCCTTCTGAAAAAGTTGTGGGCTTGGTTACCATTCGTCCGAATGGAGAGATAACTTCTTTACGCAAAAACATTTGGAAATATTGGGGCGGCTCTATTTTTCTTCGGGATGGAAGTATTTCGATGCCCAAAAATTTTGATATTAAAATTAAGGATGTGAATTCAGAAATTGTAAAATCAATAGAAAATTCGTCCAAAAACAACATCCAGATGACTCTCGAAGGAGTAATTGATTTTATTAACAATCGGTATCGGGATTTTGAAAACCATTACCTTGTTTTTAAGGAACAGTTTGTAGTTTGCTGGGCTGGAAAACCAAAAAAAGTTAAAAACAATGTATATTATTCCCGTGTGGAGATTGAACTGATCAATGAACAGGTGCGGCTTTTTTATTCCGTAAGAGACGAAGTCACTATCGAGTTTACTGATGATCATTTCCGAATTGTAGAATATGTACATTTGGGGCTTAATGAGCAGTTTAAATATTATCCGTTGGAGGAAGTTATCATTCATTTTTTTGACAATGGAACCTATAGAATAGATTCAAAACTACTTTTTGAGCCCCCGCAATTTAACAAAAAGACACTTTATCATATTTATAATTCCAACAACAGCCTTTTGAAAAAGCTAAAGAATGGCATTGCTTTGAATTCAGCGGAAAAAATAGACCTTCAACAACTTTCGACAAACTATCTGATCTGTTATTTGAATGGTTTTGAAGATGCCAAGGACAAATTGTACGACGCAAAGGGAATTCTTCGAGAATATAATAGGGAAGCTTATAAGCTTTCAAAAGAATCTTTACGTATTTTGAGAAAAGTAAATTACAATTAAAATGATGAAAACAGTAGTAATAGGAGACATTCACGGAGGACTAAGAGCATTGGAACAATTGATCGGTTATGCAAATTTTCCTCCCCCCAATTCCAAGTACATATTTGTGGGCGATTACGTAGATGGTTGGAGCCAATCTGCCGAAGTGATATCTTTTCTGATCAAATTTTCTCAAAAAAATCAATGTGTTTTTATTCGTGGAAACCATGATGAATTGCTCCATAGATATTTAAGTACTGGCGAAAAAAATCCACAATGGCTTAGACAGGGAGGGATAAGTAGCATAAAAAGCTATGCCAACGTTTCGGAAGAGGAATTGGCTGCTCATCTAGATTTTTTCGAAAATATGGTAGATTATCACATCGACTCCGAAAACAGGCTTTTTGTTCATGCCGGATTTACCAATCAAAAAGGGCCACAGCACGAATATTTTTCAAACATGGTTTATTGGGACCGAACGTTATGGGAAACGGTTTGCGCAATGGATCCTTTACTTTCTGAGCAGAGCGACCGCTATCCAAAACGGTTAAAGCTTTTTAGCGAAATCTATATTGGCCATACCCCGGTAGACCGCGTCGGATCTGACAAACCTATAAATTTTAGAAATGTTTGGAACGTCGATACGGGAGCAGCTTTCAAAGGAAAACTGTCTATGCTCGATGTTGCTTCAAAGGAAATTTGGCAGAGTGAACCGGTTTACAAACTGTATCCCAATGAAAAAGGGAGGAATTAAGATATCTTTATTACTGGATTCCGCTTCCAGATTCCTATATTTGTAACTCTTAAAAATATAGTATGGCCCTTAAAAATATACGTCTAGAAGTAATGCAAACAGTGGAAAAGGAGGTAGATGGCTACATCGACAAATACCTTATTCCAGTGGAGGAAATTTGGCAACCAACCGATATGTTGCCCGATTTTCAAAAAGAAAATTATATGGATGAGCTTACCCAAATTCGCGAAGAAGCCAAAGAATTGGGTTATGATTTCTGGATTGTGCTTGTAGGCGATATGGTTACCGAAGAGGCTTTGCCCACTTATGAAAGTTGGCTGATGGATATGGAAGGAGTGGACCAACATGGCCGCAATGGCTGGAGCAAATGGATCCGACACTGGACCGGAGAGGAAAACCGACATGGCGATACATTGAACAAATACCTTTATTTGTCTGGAAGAGTGAATATGAAGGAGGTGGAGATCACTACGCACCATCTTATCAATGATGGATTTGAAGTGGGAACAGGCCGCGATCCGTATAGAAATTTTATTTATACCAGTTTCCAGGAATTGGCCACTAATATCTCCCATAAGCGGGTGGCGAGGATTGCCAAACAAAAAGGGAACAAAATGCTGGCAAAAATGTGCAATATAATATCGGGTGACGAAATGCGACACCATTTGGCCTATCGTGAATTTGTTTCGACAATCTTTGAATACGACCCTAGTGAAATGATGATTGCTTTTGCTGATATGATGCAGAAAAAAATCATAATGCCCGCACAGAATCTTCGGCAGAGTGGTGGAAAAATGGCCTCCGCTTTCGATGATTTTAGCAATGCGGCTCAGCGGTTGGGGGTTTATACAACTTACGATTATATAGATATTTTGGAAAAACTCAACGCGCACTGGGAAATTTCCAAAAGAACCAATCTTACCGATGAAGCCGAAAAAGCAAGGGACTATCTTGTAAAATTGCCCTCACGAATGCTTCGGATAGCAGACCGCGTAAAAGTGCCACAGGACACCCACTATTTTAAATGGGTAGAGCCCAATGGCGTAATTTAAAAATTCATTTTTTCAATAGAATAAAGTCCTCAAGCGATGGAGAAAACACAAATGGTATGGATTTTCTTGCCGGTACTGATTTTGAGTGTAAGTTTTTTAAATTGTGCAGGATCTCAAATTTCTGAATCGGATATTATGTTCGAAAAATCCCCGCCATTTACCATAGAGGAAGCATATTTTCAAAAATGGGTCTCTGGAATGAAAGAAGGAGGTTCTGGGATTCGTATTCATATTATTCTTGAATCAAAGAAGCCCGAGGTGGAAATGAGAGAAGTTTTTTTCCAAAACCAGATTCGAAGTCTTGTTAATTATGATAATAATAAGAATGAATTTATTGCCCAATTCCCCTCTAAACCTTTAAGAGATGTCATTATGGATATCGATCCAATTGAGGAGGCCAAGAACGTTCCATTCCAAAAATTTCCGTTTGAGTTGAATGACAATGAAGCAGTCATCAGTTATTTGGCGGGAGAGGATATAAAATATTTTAAAGTATCCAATCTTGTGGAAAAAGCACAAATTGCCTATCCGCAATCCAACCCTAATATCCGGAATTAATCTTCCCAATGATGAAAATCCTTCACCTTGACTCCAATCATCCTTCATTGATTGAAATGCTCCAAGAAGCGGGATTTGAGAATATCGAAAATTATAAAGCATCTAAACAGGAAATAGAACAGGTTGTTCCATTATACGATGGCATCGTAATTAGAAGTCGTTTTAAAATTGACAAATATTTCTTAGATGTCGCAAAAAATCTAAAATTCATCGCACGCGTTGGAGCAGGGCTAGAAAGCATCGATACGCAGCACGCTGAAAAGCTGGGGATTAAATTAATAGCCGCCCCTGAAGGGAATAGAAATGCAGTAGGGGAACATGCATTGGGAATGCTGCTGTCCTTGTTCAACAATCTGAACAGGGCCAATATGGAAATCAAAAATGGCCAATGGAACCGCGAGGCCAACCGAGGAGTAGAACTTAACGGAAAAACCGTGGGCATTATCGGTTATGGAAATATGGGAAAAGCATTTTCGGCAAAATTGAGGGGATTTGAGTGTAAAGTTATTTTTTATGATATTAAAGAGAACCTGGGAGATGGGAACGCAACCCAGGTTTCACTTGACGAGCTTCAACAAAGAGCAGATGTGGTGAGCCTCCATACTCCTTGGACTACTTTGACGGACAAGATGGTAAACTCGAATTTTATCAACTCTTTCTCAAAGCCGTTTTGGTTTATAAATACCGCTCGCGGAAAAAGCACTGTAACCGCCGACTTGGTTCAAGCTTTAAAAACCAAGAAAATTTTAGGAGCCGGACTTGATGTTTTGGAATTCGAAAAACTTTCCTTTGAAACTCTTTTTGATTCAGACACCCTTCCCACTCCCTTGAAGGAGCTCTTCGCAATGGACAACGTATTGTTAAGTCCACATATAGCAGGTTGGACCGCTGAAAGCCATATAGGCATGGCCCGTATTGTCGCTCAACGTATTATTTCAGAATTCAGCTGATAATTTTTTGGTTCTATCATTATTCAACGTATAATGATTGGAGTTCTGTCTATTTTTCATATTTTTATCGATATTATTCAATATTGTAATCAATATGCAACATCACCACGACAGTAATGAAAATTCTCAAGCAAGATCCAACAATTCCTCAGGCGAACAATGGAACCAAACCCATTACCCCCCAGAGGAGAACAAAAAAGTGCTGGCTGGCGTCTTAGGAATTATTTTTGGAGGATTGGGAATCCATAAATTCATACTCGGATATACCCAAGAAGGGATAATCCAGATTGTAATTACTTTTATAACATGTGGAGCTGGAAGCATAATAGGTCTGATCGAAGGCATTATTTATTTGACCAAAAGCGATGAGGAATTTTATCAGACCTATCAGGTGGGAAAGAAAGGTTGGTTTTAGGTTTTGTAGGCTCATACAATAAGAAGGTAAAAGTGCGGGAGCCTTTATTCTGCGCGTATAAAAAGTAATATTGCAATATTACTTTTTATGCCCTTCTGCCAGCTGTATTCTTTTGATATTTGGCCGACCTAATACCCGTTTTGTAATTAATTAAATTAAATATTATGGGAGTTTCAAAAAACCATATCCATTCCGTCAAGGAAAACGAATATGCCTTTATTTCAAAAATATTAGCGCATCCAGCGCGGATTGCCATTTTGGATTATGTGGCTAAATCTCCGGGATGTCTGGTCAAGGATATTGCTGAACGGATAAAATTGACACAACCCACCACTTCGCAACATCTTCAGGTTATTCAACGGTTCAGGGTGCTGGATACGAAATTTACGGGAGGGATGATGTATTATACATTGAACATCTCAACATTTTCAATGATGAAAGAAAGGCTGACCGAATATTTTGAAAATGTGGAAAAGAAAGTTCCGAACGTGGATTAATTGAAAGGGAGAAGTCCTGTCTTCTCATTTCTTGGGCGTAACCTCATTTTCAAAATTTTTATCCGAATATTTCTTTTCAAGCTCGGCTTGAAATTCTTCCATAACCGGTTTTACGGTGCTTTCAGGAAGATCGGCAATTCGGATGTACATCAAGCCATCAACGGCATTATTAAAAAGGGGATCTACATTGAAAGCGATTACTTTTGCGTTTTGTTTAATATATTTTTTTATAAGAACAGGAATACGCAAGCTTCCAGGTTCCACTTCATCAATTATTTTATCGAATTTGTTGAGGTCTGCCTCGCTTTCGTCAAAAATGAAATCCTTATCGGCATCCTTTAATTTTACTTTGTATTCTTTCTTCGGATTGACATATTGCGCTACATAAGGATCGTAATAGTTGGATTTCATAAATTCGATCATCAAGCTTTTTGAAAATTCCGAAAATTTATTACTAATGCTCACGCCGCCAATTAAATAGCGATGTTCTGGGAATCGCAGTGTGGTGTGAACAATTCCTTTCCAAAGAAGAAAAAGAGGCATTGGTCTTGCCTGGTATTCTTTGATGATAAAAGCTCTTCCCATTTCGATGGATTCGCTCATCATGTCAAACAATTCGGGTTCAAATCTGAAAAGATCTTGTAAATAAAATCCGCTGATCCCAAAACGGGGAAATATTTCAGAGCCCAAACCCATTCGGTAGGCTCCGGCAATTTTTTTGGCCTCATTGTCCCACAGGAACATATGGTGGTAATAACTGTCAAACTTATCTAAATCTGTACTGTTGTTCGTGCCTTCGCCAACTTCCCGAAATGTGATTTCGCGTAGTCTTCCAATTTCCTGAAGGATGTACGGAATGTTTTCCGCCCTAGCCAAAAATACTTCATAGTTTTTGCTGATCAAAAGCCGCTTGTCCACTTCTCTCAAATCCTCAATTTCGGTCTCCATTTCATTCAATGGAATTGGCCCTGCTATTTTTTTTGGAGGTTTTGGGAATTTTAAGGTTTTGGGAATGTTGTCCAACAATTTCTTTTTTTGAAATGGATTGGCAAGCATATAAGTTTTGCGACGGATGAAATGGTTGAAAACTAACTGAGAAGTATGTTCTTTTTGATCCTCTACGGATATAGGATTTCCGATCCGAACTTTTATTGTGCGTTCCTTTTGTGAAAGAAGCTCGGAAGGCAATTTGGCAGTTCGAAGCGTATCGCTGATCTTGGCCATACGGTAGAACATATTGCTGTTCTTGGCATGAAAATAGATGGGGACCACGGGAACTTCTGCTTTCTTAACCAATTTCATAGCGGCTTCCTCCCACGGTTTATCTACCAATAACCTACCTTCTTTATGTGTTGAAACCTCGCCGGCTGGAAAAATTCCCAACGGATGGCCATTCCGGATATGGGAAAGAGCAGATTTAAATCCGAAAATATTGGATTTTAAATCTTTACGTTGCTCAAAAGGATTCACTGGCATTACAAAAGGTTTCAATGGAGTGATCCGGTGCAATAAAAAATTGGCGATTATCTTGAAATCCGGTCTATGTTCAAGTAGTATTTTTAAAAGAATAATTCCATCGATACCTCCAAGCGGATGGTTTGAAACAGTGATAAAAGCCCCTGTTTTGGGAATCCTACGTAAATCTTCTTCTGGTATCTCATAGGTTATTTTGAACTCATCCATAAGCGCATTGATGAAGTCCATATCTGATAAATGCTTTTGTCTATCGTAGATTTTATTGAGCGTGTTGATGCTGAGAACTTCCATCAAAGACCAGCCAATAAATGTGCCTAAAAAGCCTAATTTGTCGATATTGATAGCTTGTGCAACTTCCTTTGCGTTGACTAATCCCATTAAATTTTGAGGTTGTTGGTGATAACAAATATAAGGAAACCCATCGACTCTATTCTTTAATGACCAATTGGACCGTTTCCTGTGTTTCCTGTTTTAGAAGGACGTGTTTTTTTCTTCGAAGTTCCTTTATTTCAGATGGATCAAAATGACGAATGGTATAGAGGGTCACCTTATCATTCCACAAAACACTGAAATCTTTCCGTAGATTTTCCAACAATGCCTCCAAATTGCCAAACTTGTCGCTTACACAGACCGAAAAACTGATGGCGGAATTTTGGATAAGTTCCATTTTCATTTTATGCTGATGTAACAATTTGAAAATATCGCCAATGTGATTTTCCATCATAAATCCAAAATCCAGGGAAGATAGAGATATCAAAACAAGGTCCTTTTTAAGTATAAAACAGGAAACTTGTGGTTCCAATGTCGCGCCTTCACTAACGCAAGTTCCATTTTCTAAGGGGGAAAGAAAGGATTTTACATATAATGGAATTTCTTTTCGTTGAAGCGGCTGCAAGGTTTTTGGATGGATTACTGAGGCACCATAAAAAGCCAATTCAATTGCTTCGCGATACGAAATTTGGTTGAGCAATTGCGTTTTTTCGAAATACCTTGGGTCGGCATTCAAAACACCAGGCACATCTTTCCAAATGGTAACGCTTTCAGCATCCAGGCAATATGCAAATATTGCAGCACTATAATCGCTTCCTTCGCGTCCTAAAGTGGTTGTGAAATTATTGTTGTTTTCAGCCCCAAGAAACCCTTGGGTGACCGTAATTGCAGAACGGCTCACTATCTCCGATATTTTCTGCTCCGTAACGGCCCAATCGACTTTGGCATCACGAAAATTGTCGTCCGTTTTTATACATTGGCGAACATCCAACCACGTGTTTTCGATTCCATTTTCTGAAAAATAGAATGAAACGATTTTTGACGAAATTATTTCACCATAGGAAACAACTTGATCATATACAAAAGCGTGGTTCCTGGATTTGTTGTTTTTCAAAAAGTGGTTCAATTCAGAAAAAAGAGAATCCAGTTTGGAATACATCAAATGGGAGGGCTTAGGAAAAAGATCCTTGATAATATTGAAATGGAAATCATAAACAGATTTTAGGGAAAGGTCGTAATTGTCGGTTTCACAATAATCGGTAACTACTTTTTCCAGCGCATTGGTCATTTTTCCCATTGCAGAAACCACAATTACCAAATCTTTTTCAGAAGATTGATTGATAAGTGATAGCACGTTTTTTATATGTTCGGCATCTTTGGTTGATGCTCCTCCAAATTTGAAAACTCTCATAATGGGTCTAAAGTATTTTCCTTCAGATGTTTAATTTATTTTTGTTCCATGTAATTTCGCAAGCCAGTTTCATCAAAGTGGACCACACGCCAATCGCTCATAAGTTTTGCTCCACTGCGTTCATAAAAACGAATGGCATCCTCATTCCAATCCAGCACATCCCACGAAACCCGTTTGAGACCTCGATTATAAGCATATTGCATTACCTTGCGGTAAAGCGCTTCTCCAAAGCCTTTTCCTCGATCAGATTCCTTGACTACCAGATCCTCCAAATGTAAAATTTTTCCTTTCCACGTAGAAAATCGAAAATAGATCAGTGCAGTACCCACGATTTGGTCATTCTTTTCAGCAACAAAACAGGTGAAAAGTGGATTTTCGCCAAAACCCTCTCTGACTAAATCCTCGACGGAAATTTCTACGGCATCGGGTTCATTTTCAAAATTTGCGAGTTCCTGAATCAATTCCAGAACGTGTGGCATATCTTCTTTTTTGGCCTTTCTCACTGGCATTTGCATAAAATATTATTTTGTTGTCCCACAGTTATTCTTTCGCATAAAAAACAATCGGTTGCAAATATCGGTTCAATTTCTTAAAATTACCGATATTTGCGTAAAATTCAGCACTGCATCCATCATGGCCAAAATCAATCAATCGCTCGGTGAGTTTATCATTGAAAATCAAAATGAATTCAAATACTCTTCTGGCGAACTTTCCAGACTTATCAATTCGATCCGGCTTGCTGCAAAAGTAGTAAACCACAAAGTGAACAAGGCAGGACTGATTGATATTCTGGGGACTGCAGGCGATCAGAACATTCAAGGTGAAGAACAACAGAAATTGGATGTTTTCGCTAATGAAGTTTTTATCAACACACTTACCAACCGTGAAATTGTCTGTGGAATTGCGAGTGAGGAAGAAGACGATTTTATCACTATCAAAGGAAGGAACGAAAAAAATGACAATAAATATGTGGTGTTGATCGATCCATTGGACGGATCTTCAAATATTGATGTGAACGTTTCAGTAGGAACCATTTTTTCTGTTTATAGAAGAGTTACTCCTACAGGAATTCCAGTAACCATCGAGGATTTTCTGCAACCAGGAATCAATCAAGTGGCTGCTGGTTATATTGTTTATGGAACTTCCACAATGATTGTATATACCACCGGACACGGGGTCAATGGATTTACGCTTAATCCCGCTATTGGCACTTATTATTTGTCACATCCGAATATGTGTTTTCCGGAGAAAGGCTGTATTTATTCAATAAACGAAGGAAATTACCTTCAGTTCCCTCAAGGAGTCAAGGATTATTTAAAATATTGTCAGGAAGAAGCAGAGGGTCGACCTTACACCTCGCGCTACATAGGATCCTTAGTTTCCGACCTTCACAGAAACATGATAAAAGGCGGTATTTATATTTACCCAAATACATCAAAAAATCCCGATGGAAAACTTCGTCTTCTGTATGAATGCAACCCTATGGCAATGATATCTGAACAAGCGGGAGGCAAAGCCAGTAATGGGTTTCAACGGATTATGGAAATAGAGCCCACTTCGCTTCACCAAAGAGTTCCTTTCTTCTGTGGCAACACTTCAATGGTAGAAAAAGCAGAGGAATTTATGCGAAATTCCAAATAACCAACGATTTGAAATTGAATAATCATTGATTTTTAAAGCGATATTGAGCGGCGTTTCATTCTGTTTTCTTCTGGCATCTAATTTTTTCTTACGCTATAAGTCTTCCTAAACTTGCACGTTTATCTTAACCTATTGGTAACGTTCAATTAACTTAGACGTTACATTGTCGTGGTTTATTTGCACCAATAAATCGAACGACAAAAATGAAACTTTTTTACAAACTTTTTTTCTTTTTTCCCGCGGTGGTCTTTGCACAAGAAGGAGGTTCCGTAGCAGGGAAATTGACAGATTCCGATTACAATAACGAACCGTTGGCTTTTGCAAATGTCCATATTAAAGGCACCACAAAAGGAGTTACTTCTGATTTTGATGGGCTTTATTCAATTGAAAACATAAAACCAGGAACCTATACATTGGTTTACAGTTTTTTGGGATACGAAACCGTTGAAATTCCCAATGTTACCGTTGTTCCCGACAAAGTTACGAATATTGATTTGCCAATGAGTGCCAGTGCGGCAGCCTTGGATGAAGTGGTGATACGAACAACCGCTCGTCGGGAATCTGAAGCTGTTATGATGTTGGAACGCAAGAATGCCACGGAATTGCGCCAAAGCATTGGCGCTGAAGAAATGTCGAGAAAAGGCCTTAGCGATGCCTCTTCCGCAATCGCCAACACAGTTGGGATTTCCAAACAGGAAGGAAAACATGTTTTTGTGAGAGGACTCGGGGATCGGTATAATTCCACTACGATAAATAGTCTTCCCATAGTGTCCAATGATCCGGAAAAAAAGAATATGGATCTTTCGGTTTTTGGTTCAGACATAATAGAGCATGTGAGTGTGGACAAAGTGTACAATGCGTCTGTTTATGGCGATTTTGCCGGTGGAAACATTAACATCAACACAAAAGAACAAAATGGACGACCGTTCTTTTCGGTAGAGATTTCAAATGGATATAATACCAATGCAATTTCAAAAAATCCATTTTTTCTGCAGGACGGTCCCGATAAACTGGGCTTTCGATTATCTGATGCTCCAACCACACTTTCTAACTACTCATTCAGCAACGGTCTGAATTTAAACACGATAAGCAATCCAATAGATTTGGGATTCTCATTGGCTGGCGGAAAATCTTTTTCCATTGGAGATGAAGGAAGGCTGGGTTTATTTGTAACTGCATCACACAAAAATGGTTATGGATTTCTCGATGAAGGATTTTTGACCGATGCCGATGCCGATGGAAATTTTAGAAGAAACCAGTTCACTTTCGATTCTTATTCTTATAAAACAAATTCCAGCGGACTCTTGAACCTTGCATATTCCTTGAATCCAAATCACCGCATTTCCTATAATTTATTGGCAATCAATACCAGTAGCCAAACTGTGGATGAATATAAGGGAACCATAATGGACATTGCCGATTTTGATAATGGATTCCTTAGAAGGGGAACGTATATCAAAAATACTTTGTTCGTTAACCAACTTCTGGGAAACCACAATCTTGGAGAACGGTATGAGTTAAATTGGGGGCTTTCACATAATATCGTCAATGGCGATATGCCCGATCGTACACAGAACACCTTCCGTGGAATCAATGACACCGAGTACGTATTTGGTCAAAACCAGATTTCGGACAACCATAGGTATTTTCAAAGCTTGACGGAAACAGAATATTCTGGTACGGTTTCATTAAAGTACGCTTTGGGAGTTATTGAAGATGAAGAAAACAACGGAAGCCTGACCTTGGGGTATAGCGGAAAAATGAAAGAACGCGATTTTGAAGCCACACAGTTCAACTTCAGAATCTTGCCGGAAGCCCAGAATATGGTCGTGGATCCGTATAATCTTGATGCCTTCCTAAACCAGGAAAATTTCCAGAACGGTTTGTTCGACATTGCAACTTTCAGGGGAAACCAACATGTTCCAAATGCGTTGGATCCACAGCTGTATGGCGGGGAACAAACTATCCACGGGGTTTTTGGAAATCTGGAATACAAACTTTCTGAAAGACTTACGGGACTATTGGGCGTTAGAGCAGAACACATAAACCAGAAAGTGGACTGGATAACCCAACTGGACAACAATGGAGGCAACGATTCTTTTGATGAAACGAATTTTCTGCCCAGTCTGACTTTCAGATATGCGATTAACGACAACCAAAACTTACGATTTGGTGCCAGCAAGACGTATACACTACCACAATTTAAGGAGCGCGCTCTTTTTATTTATGAAGATGTTGCCGACGTAAAAATAGGGAATCCAGATCTGTATCCGTCCACAGATTATAATTTGGATATTAAATGGGAACTTTTTCCGAGTGCGGAAGAGATTATTTCGGCAACAGTTTTTGGAAAATATATAGAAAATCCTATGAACGAGGTGACCATTGCTTCGGCCTCAAACGATATTTCGGTCTTGAACACTGGAGAATATGGTTATGTGGGCGGAGTTGAGGTTGAAGCCAGAAAAGTAATTTTCGACAACAATCGCAGCCAAAAATTAACGGCGGGTTTTAATGCTGCCTATATGGTTACCCATCAAGAATTGGATTCAGAAAAAGTAAGGAATGAAACCCGCTATAGTGTTGAATTTACGAATGATGAAGATTCCTTTTCCGGGGCATCCGATTTACTGATAAATGCGGACCTAACCTTCAATAGTTCGTGGAAAGAGAACCATAATTTTTCAATAACAGGAACTTACGGATATTTTTCAGAACGAATTTATTCGCTTGGAACAAACGGACGCGGAAATATTTTTGAAAAACCTTATGCCGTGATGAACCTGATCCTTAAGACTCAGTTCAATAAATTCCAGATTGGGATAAACGCGTCCAATCTACTAAATCCAAAGATAGTAAGAGCTCAAAATTCCAGCATCGGCGCAGTAGATGTATACTCTTTCAAAAGAGGTGTTGATCTGGGGCTGAGTATCGGATATAATTTTTGACAGAATTGAATATTGAATAGAAACGTAATCTTAATTATTAATTAATCTTAAACCTTAAACAATGAAAAATTCAATTTTAAAAATGTCTTCAATGTTTTTTATAGCATTAATGACGCTTAACAGTTGTTCATCTGATGATGACAATACACCTATTGACGATGATCCAGTTGGATTCCAGTTTGACCCAGCCGATTTTAAAGGAGACATGCCCACTGGGGAAGATGTTACCTTGGACGCTTCAAAAGTCTATAAACTATCAGGAAGGGTTTTGATTACAGATGGAAGTAAATTGAGAATTCCTGCCGGAACAAGAATTGAAGGTATCGGGGGAACTTCTTCCTACATCGCAGTTGCCCAGGGAGGCCAGATTTTTGTAAACGGAACTTCCTCTGCACCTGTGGTTATGACTTCTTCGTTGTCAAATCCGCAACCGGGAGATTGGGGAGGATTGGTCCTTTGCGGAAAAGCGCCAACGAATAGAGGCGCAACAGCACAGGCCGAAGTTTCTGATTTGACCTATGGCGGTAATGTTCTTAACGACAACTCCGGTGTAATAAAATATCTGAGAATTGAATATTCTGGAGCCGCTTTCAACAGTGAAAAGGAATTCAACGGACTTTCACTTTTCGGGGTAGGTTCAGGAACAACGATCGATCACGTACAGATCCACAACGGAGCAGATGATGGTATTGAGTTTTACGGAGGAACAGTAAGTGCAACAAACTTAGTAATCACCGGAAATGAAGATGATCAATTTGACTGGGTTGAAGGCTGGAGCGGACAATTGAACGCAAACTGGTATGGAAAACTTGGTCTTGGAAGAGGAAACCGTGGGATTGAGGCAGACAACTTGAGCGACAACAATACGGCCACCCCTATTTCAAATCCAAAGATTTCCAATTTAACTTTAATTGGCTTGGGAGATCAAGGAAATGAGCCACAAGGGATTATGGTTCGTGTGGGAACTAGAGGAAAAATTGACAATATCGTTATTGACAACTGGGCTACTGGAATAGAAATCAGAGACGATGCCACTCTTAACGGTATTCCGAATCAACTTATGTTTACAAACGTTAAGTTTTCAAACGTAACCACAAAAGTCAATGGAAGAAATGGCAATGGCGAAACCGTAGATGTTTCAAATGCTTATACTGAAAATGAAAGCGCAACAGGAGCTGGGAATGGAACTGGTATTCCATCTTGGGCCCAAGGCTGGACAATTGGATTGTAAGCAAAGCAAATTCGATTCCAGTAATAAATTTTGCTTGTAAATTATTTTCGGTAGATTTTTTTAGAAGTGGATTTGGATTAGCAGCTTAAACATTTTTTCTACCAAACTAAAAAGGGAATTCTCCAATTGGAAATTCCCTTTTTTTTGTTGTAAAAAATCACAGGTTGGCAATACTTAATGATTTGATAATATACGACATACACATAATCAGGCTCCAAAACACTTACTTTGTGATGCCCAAGTTATTGGGCAAATTAAAATCGTTTAGTTTTTGTCGACTAGATTTTAAAAGTAGGGGCTGAATTTTATAATTCAGCCTCTTTACTTTTGATTGAAATCGTTACTTTTACTCCATCCTTAACATTCAGGTAACATTTAAAATCGGTTCTTTGCCACTGACAAAAACTAAATTTGAATTTCAGAATGCGCCTTAAATCTTTCCTTATGGGAATTATGGGCTTTTGCTGTTTTGCCGCAATGGGCCAAATAGAAGCTCCAAAATTTGGAGAGGGAATGCTCAACATTGTGGGCCAAGACAGCACTTGGAGCTTGAATCTCTCACCGCGGGTCCAGTTTCTGGCTTCTTCAAGCTGGTATCATCAAAACGATAAGCTGGGCAAACCGGTACAGGATCTCATCATTCGTCGAGCGCGGCTAAAATTAGAAGGCTTCGCTTATTCCCCTCAGCTTAGATATAAATTGCAACTTGGTTTTTCAGATAATGATATGGCCGAGGAATCACATTTTACGGAAAACGAAGCAAAATTATTGGTCGATGCAGTGGTTATATGGGAATTCCATAAGGATTTTGAACTTTGGCTCGGTCAGGCAAAACTTCCAGGCAATAGAGGAAAATTGATTTCATCCGGCAAACTTCAATTCGTGGACCGTTCCATTGTGCATAGCAAATTTGGATTTGATCGCGATTTGGGGATCCAACTACGTCACCATTTCGACGTTTCCGAAAATTTTGTAATCCGCGAAATGTTCGCTGTTTCCCAAGGAGAGGGCGAAAACGTGATTTCAGGAAATCTCGGGGGGCATAAATATACGGCCCGTATTGAGGTTTTGCCTTTTGGAAACTTTACCCAAAAAGGCGATTATATAGGTGGGGATATTTACCGCGAAAACAAACCCAAGCTTTCCATAGGCGCTATGTACGATATAAATATTGACGGGGTAAAAAATCAAAGCAACAAAGGAGATTATATGGACAATGACATTGGTCTTCACGAAACCAATATTAGCACATATTTTGTAGATGCGATCTTTAAATACCGCGGGTTTTCGCTTATGGGTGAATTCACTTATCGCGAGGCAGATGATCCGATTGCACGAAATAGTGATGGGAGTCTAACAGGCAATGAAGTTTATACAGGGAAAGGGCTTAACTTTCAAACGGGATATGTTTTTCCTTCAAACTGGGAAATTGCGGGTCGTTTTTCAACGCTAATTCCAAGAACTAAAGCAATTTCAAATGCAGTTTTTAACCAATATACGCTGGGCGGCTCAAAATACGTAGTGGGACACAACCTAAAGATACAGACTGACCTATCGTATACAACGGCAGATTCAAAAACCGATTCATGGGAATATAGAATTAGTTTGGCCTTAGCTTTTTAAATATATACTGTTAACAATCTGGTAACAATAGATCCTATTTAATGTAGGAAATTTGCACCTCTAAAAAATCATTACGATGGATGATATTTATTTGTTGATGATCATTGCAATTGCTGTCCTTGCACTAACCGATTTGATAGTTGGGGTCAGTAATGATGCAGTAAACTTTCTAAACTCTGCAATTGGATCCAAGGCGATTCCTTTCAAAACCATCCTGATCATTGCAAGTATAGGAGTTTTTATAGGAGCTTCTTTTTCCAGTGGAATGATGGAAGTAGCTCGAAAGGGGATCTTTGTCCCTAGTGAATTTTATTTCAACGAACTGATGATCGTTTTTATGGCGGTAATGATCATTGACGTATTGTTACTAGATTTTTTCAATACCCTCGGAATGCCAACTTCTACCACAGTTTCCATAGTTTTTGAGCTTTTGGGTGCCACAACGGTTATGGCATTGATAAAAATTGGGGCATCAGATACTGAAACTCTTTCCAATATTGGGAAATATATAAACACCGAATCGGCAATAACCATTATCTCTGGAATTCTTCTATCCGTGGTAATTGCTTTTTCAATTGGAGCCGCGGTGCAATTTATTTCTCGAATGATATTTACTTTTAATTACGAGAGAAAAATGAAGGCTTTTGGAGCCTTTTTCGGGGGATTGGCACTTACCGCTATGAGTTATTTCATTTTTATGAAAGGATTAAAAGGCACCCCATACTATGACCAGATAAGCTATTTATTAGAAGGAAATCAGCTTATGAACATCCTTATCAGCTTTGTTTTTTGGACGGTTCTTTCCTATCTCTTCCAAATAATTTTCAAAAAAACTATCCTTGTTGTAGTTATCGCCGTTGGAACTTTTGGTTTGGCGCTTTCTTTTGCAGGAAACGATTTAGTGAATTTCATTGGCGTTCCTATGGCAGCTTACCATTCCTATGAAGCGTGGGTTTCTTCGGGCGTTCCATCTGATATGTTATCAATGGGGATTTTGGAAGAAGAAGTGCCAACTGAAGCATTTCTTTTGTTCCTCGCCGGAGGGGTTATGGTAGTTACTCTTTGGTTTTCCAAAAAAGCACGTACGGTCACTGAAACCGAAGTTGGTCTCTCTCGACAAAATGAAGGCCACGAAAAATTTCAGCCGAATTTATTGTCGCGGATGATGGTTAAGGGCAGTACCCGCCTAATGCAAGGGATAAACACACTGATTCCAATATCTACACAAGCCAAGATAAATTCTCGATTTGAGAAACCGATCATTGAACTTTCCCAAAACAAAAGTTACGAATTGCCTGCTTTCGATTTGATACGCGCTTCAGTAAATCTTGTAGTGGCAGGTATCATTATATCCGCGGCAACTTCTTTAAAACTCCCGCTTTCCACAACCTACGTAACTTTTATGGTGGCCATGGGAAGTTCTTTGGCAGACAGGGCGTGGGGAAGGGAAAGTGCCGTTTATCGTGTTGCAGGCGTGTTCAATGTTATTGGGGGTTGGTTTGTCACGGCTATTGTAGCTTTCGCAGGCGCAGGGTTAATGACCTATTTGATCTATATTGGAAAAGGTCCAATGATCGCTGTTCTTTTGCTTCTCGTGGTTATTTTATTGGTACGGAACTTTATTTTGCACAGTGATGCGCAAAAATTAAAACTGGATAAATCAGGCCTTAAGAAATCAGAAAGCAAAACGGTCCAAGGAATAATTCGAGAAAGTGCCGAGAATATTTCCAATGTGGTTTCACGTACAAATAAGATCTATACCGACGTGTTGAAAGGTTTGGCAAAACAGGAAACTAAAACCCTCAAGAAAAGCAAAAAAGGTGTGGATAAACTTCATGATGAAGTAGAAGAAATGCGTGACCATATTTTCTATTTCATTAAAAACTTAGAGGAAACCAGCGTCCGGGGAAGTAGCTTTTACTTAAATATCTTAGGTCATCTTACGGATATTACGCAATCACTTGAATTTATTTCCAAAAAAAGTTATAAACATGTAAATAATAATCATAAGGCACTTCGATTCAGTCAAATCAAAGATTTACAAGAAATTGACAGACTACTAAAAGGATTTTTGGATGAAATCGAGGATATTTTCGATAAGAGTGAATTCCACCGTATAGGAAATGTCCTGGACCATAAAAATGAGATATTCAACAGCCTTTCCTTAAAGATTGAAAAGCAGATAGCGAGGACCAGAACGGAAGAATCCAGCCCTAAGAATACTACCTTGTATTTCAGCTTGCTGTTGGAAACAAAGGATCTTGTAACGGCATTGATGAACTTGATGGAGGAATACCACTCCAGCTACAATAGAAAATCCTAACAGAATAGATCGGGGGAACCTTATGGGGTTTCCCTTTATTCTTCAAAGGAATAGATCGGCAATCTTTTGAGGGATTTTTATCGGACGGCGCGTTTCTCCATCCAACAGGCACCATAATGTTTTGGCTTCTATAATGGTTTTTCTGTCGTGCGTTCTGATAATGCGATAATGTCGCTCACTTTTAACCCCTTTATGCGAATCGATCCAAGTTTGTGTTTCGAGTTCCTCTCCTATAAATGCTGGGTTTTTATAGGAAATTTGGTGATTGAGAACCACCCAAACATAACGGTTTCGCAGGGCGGCATCTGTCTTTGATATCCAATGGGCCTCCGCTGCTTCTAAGCACCACTGCAGATAGGTAACATTATTGACATGGCCCAGATTATCAATAGCTGAAGTAGGAACCTTAAAACGAGATGTGTATTTTTTAGAATTCAAAACCCGAGAATGAGTTTGGCGATTAAAAAATATGTAAAAATGCCGAACACATCATTGCTTGTAGTTATAAATGGTCCGGTTGCCACAGCAGGGTCTATTCCTCTTTTATGAAGAAATAAAGGGATGAGGTTTCCGACAATTGCCGCCAAAATAATAACCGTTATAATAGCAATCCCAATGCTCAAAGATTCCAAATAACTGGTATAGAAAACAAAATGGCTGATCAACAACACAAGAAATGCAATTGAAATACCATTGACCAAGGCCACGGAGGATTCCCTGATTATCCGTGCGAACAAATGGCCCTTAATCGAATCATTTGCCAAGCCCTGCACAATTATGGCACTAGATTGAACGCCCACATTTCCAGCAGTAGCCTGGATCAACGGAACAAAAATGAGCAGTTTTGGATAACTAGTCAAAATAACCTCAAAGTTGGAAATAATTGTTGCGGCGCCCAATCCTCCCAACATTCCTATAAACAGCCAAGGAAGCCGGGCTTTGATCTGTTTAAAAAGTCCATCGTCCGCCTCTACATCTTGACTGATCCCAGCGGCCATTTGATAGTCTTTTTCGGCCTCCTCTTTGATATAGTCCACAATGTCGTCAATGGTAATCCTTCCCATTAAAATGCCTTGACCGTCGACTACAGGAATCGCTTCAAGGTCGTATTTCTGCATAATTCGGGCTACTTCATCGGCGGGGGTGTGGACATTTACATAATCAACTTTAGGAATATATATTTCACTAATATGGGACTTTTCAGGAGCCGTCAATAAATCCTTCAACGAGAGCCGTCCTTTCAGTTTTCCGTGCTTATCAGTAACATAGATTGAATGTACCCGGGTTACGTTTTCCGCTTGTCGGCGCATTTCACGAACACACCCTGCCACTGTCCAAGTTTCCTTAACTCGGACCAATTCCTTCGCCATTAAACCACCTGCGGAGTCCTCGTCATAGCGTAATAGGTCTACAATATCGGCGGCGTGTTCAGAGTCCTCAATGTGGTCGATAACCTGCCTTTGGATATCGTCATCTAATTCTGCGATAATATCGGCCGCATCGTCGGTGTCCATTTCCTCTAATTCATCAGCGATTTCAGAGGGAGTAAGATTCTCCAAAATACGCTCCCGGGAAGCATCGTCGAGTTCAATCAGTACCTCACTGGTCACTTCACTGTCCAAAAGCTTAACGATATAGGTGGCTTCCTCGGTATTGAGTTCTTCCAACAGCTCCGCGATATCCGCAAAGTGGAATTCCTCCAGATAGGATTTTAAGGCCTCGCCGTTGTTTTCTGCAATCAGTTTTTCAACTTGCGCTATAAATTCATCTGTCAGCTGAAATTGCATCGTTTTCTAATTTTTGCGTAAGCTTAATAAATTCTTGAACTGAAAGTTGCTCGGGACGTTGCCCAAAGATAATATCTTCTTTTGTTTTATCGGAAAGTGCAAGCGATTTTAGGCTGTTTCGAAGTGTTTTCCTCCGTTGTTGAAAAGCTGTCTTGACCACTTTAAAAAACAGTTTTTCATCACAGGGAATTGAATAGTTTTCTTTTCTGATCAAACGAAGCACGCCACTATCAACTTTTGGCGGCGGATTAAAAACCGTGGGGGGGACGGTGAAAAGATATTCGGCGTCATAAAATGCCTGAGTCAGAACTGAGAGGATCCCATACAGTTTGCTTCCTTCTTTTTTGCAAATGCGTTGCGCCACCTCTTTTTGAAACATACCGGTGAATTCTGGAACCCGATCTTTATGCTCCAACATTTTGAAAACTATTTGGGTAGAGATGTTATATGGAAAATTTCCAGTAATGGCGAATTGCTGATTTGGAAAAATCATAGAAAGATCATATTTTAAAAAATCAGCTTCAAGGATTTCAAGATTCTTATTCGGGAAGTGATTTTCCAAATATATAATGGATTCGGTATCGACATCCATCGCGACTACTGAAACGTTTTTTTCGACCAACCATTTTGTAAGAACACCCGTGCCAGGCCCTATTTCGAGAATGTTTTGATAATTATCAAGCGTTAAGGTTTCCCCGATTTTTTGAGCAATCGATTCGTCTTTAAGAAAATGCTGGCCCAAATGCTTCTTGGCGCGAACTTTTTTATTCAAGTTGGAAAAGTTTTGGTCTCGTTCTGCCATTCAATTGAAAATCAGTTTTATGAAATTCTTTTTTATACATGCGGATTTCCACAATAATATTTAGTTCGGACTTTTCTTAAAAATTGTTCAACTCTTGTTTCGCCCATATTCAAAAATATAAGAAGTACTTTGCAATCTGATACATTTTGAATGAAATTGACGCTTTCCCAAAACTCTCTTCTGCCATCATTGGATATTTTAGCCTTGGAAAACTTTCCGGCAGCTAATTGTAAACGACTTTGATAATTTTCTAATTGTAAACACGACGGTTGCAATCTCAAATTTTAAAAATCCATAGCGAATATTAAGGCTGATTGGCATTAATTTATGAATTTTTGTATAGTCAGTTTAGGGCGTCGCCCCTCAGCATTCTGTACTTTTTTCTCGCTTCCACAAAGTAAATGCTATCTGCATGATCAAAAATGATTTTCTCATAGTGGAATTTGGCGTCTGTGGGTTGATCCAGATGGATTTCATAAATCATTGCGAGGCGATAATGGGCGTCGTCTGCCAGAATATCGTCTTTGTAGAATTGTAGAATTTGCAAGTAATTTTCGATAGCTTTGGAAAAATCGCCCAACTTTTCATAAACCTCTCCCTGCTTTAAAAGCGCTTCATCCTCAATGGCTTCTCCTTTGTGGTTTGTCAATATATCATTTAACACTTCAATGGCTTCGCGGCCTCTTTCTTGAAATGTCAGAAGATCTGCACGGGCATACTTTTTTAAAGCTGTTTGGGTGGAATCCTCAAGAGAATTGTCACGAATCATTAAGCTCAGTTCCATGGCGTCATTTGCGATTAATTGGGAAGTTGATTTTTTCAACACATCCAACTGAACTTGGGCCCATTCAAAATCACCTTTAAAAAAACTGGTTCGGGCAACCTTGAAACGCGCTTCTTGAGCCAAAACGTCATTCTGCACGCTACTTTGTATCTGTGAATAATAGATCAAGGCTTCGTTGAACTTTTCGTCCAACACCAAAATATCTGCCAATTTCATTTTCACACGTGCCTCCTGATAACTGTTCAGGGATTGTCTGGACAAAGTCCTGAGATTTGAGATTGCAGTTTCTTTTTTGTTTATTTTGAAGGCCAAGAAATGGTTATAATCTATTTGGAGGAGATAAGTATTTTGGTTTCTTCCATATTGGTCAAACAGGGCTTCAAATTTCTTTTCGATTTCTGAATATTTGGAGGGTTCGGCAATTTCGATTTCCATGTTCATCAGGATCTGGTTCGCCTGAATTTGGTTTTGTGCCGTAAAGGAATTGTCAATTATAAAATTTACTATTTCCCTTCCACTTTCGTAGTCTTTGTTGTCAATAGCAATGAGGGCCAAATCTACAATGCTTGTCAAATTTTTATCGGTTCGCATATAGATAGCCTTTTCTTGCACAAAGGCTTTTTTGTATTCTTTTTGTTGAATGAACAACCAGCTCAATAATTCGTTGTAGAGTGGATCGGGGTTTTTCTGAGATCGTTGAAGCAGGATTCGCCTGAGAATTTCATTAGGTTCATTGTTTGCATCATCAGTTACATAAAGGCTAAAATATCGCTGGGCCAAACTTTTAAAACCACTGTTTTTTTCTACGATGTTCAAATAACTTTTGAACATTTTATGCAGTTTTCCCTGTTCCCCATAAATTTGTGCAAGTTGGATACTGAAATCCAGTTTGTCGTTTAGTTCCATTGCTTTTTCATAGGTAGCAACAGCTTCATCTAGAAGGCTATATTGCTGGAATGCAGTGGCGATGGTGTGTCCGAAATTTGGGTTGGTTTCAATTGCCGCAATCGCTTTTTGATAACTGTCGGTGGCGAGATCGTGCTTATTTTGCAGCGCATAATTATGCCCTAATTCCACATAAAGCTGTGGAAAGTTTCGCGAGTTTTTTAATTTTTCCTTAAGTAGAAGCTCAGTTTCGGTCAAATTCTCTAATTGTTGGTTGCTTTTGACCAGTCCCATGAAATAATCATGACGATGAGGTTGTTGTCTGCTAAGTGTTTGGTACAGTGATTTTGCTTTTTCAAACTCGCCTTGTTCAAAATAGTTTTTGGCCAACGCATCGCTCTGGGAAAAACTGCTTGTGAGCGAAAAAAATATGAAGATTGAAAAAAATGTGCGCATGGTGTAAATATAAGGAAATGGCCCAATGTCCAATGGGTTTTGAGGATATATTTATCAATTTCCGTGCTAAGAAAACTGGTTTCTGGAAGCTATTTTTTCGAGTTCCGCATACCAATTTTCACCAAATTTGCGTATAAGTGCCGTTTTAACGAATTTGTAAATGGGAACCTGAAGTTCTTTTCCCAAAGCACAAGCAGGATCACAAATGGGCCAGCGGTGATAATTTACGGCCGAAAACTCACTATATTCTTCAACCCTAACTGGATATAGATGGCAGGAAACGGGCTTTTTAAAGTCTATTTCACCGGCGTTATAGGCTTCTTCGATTCCGCAGCCGGCAATTCCATCCTTAAAAGTAACGTAGGCACATTCATTTCCGTTTACCAGTGGGGTTTCAAACTCTCCATATTCAGTCTCGATGTAGGTTCCTTGTTCTTCGATGGCAGCAATCCCTTCGTCACGCAGAAAAGGTTTTACTTTGGGATAGATATCTCGTAAAATTTCGGTTTCTTCTGGTTCTATGGGTGCGCCAGCGTCTCCATCTATGCAACACGCACCTTTGCAGGCACTAATATTGCAGACAAAATCTTTTTCGATTAGGTCTTCGGAGACTATTGTTTTACCAAGTTGGAACATATGGCAAAGATAAGCTGTTTATCGGTGTAACTCAAATAGCTTGCAAAAATTGTTTTCAGCTCAAAGTTTTATTGCTTCGGGAATTGCCGGCAAGTCGAAATAGAAGAAGATTGTTTTCCGAAAATTGACCTCTGTTTTTATAAGTTATCTGTTGTTTAAAAAGTCCATGCGGGCTTATTGTAGTTGAAGAAAAAGTAATATTGCAATATCACATTTTTCGATTGCCAAATGTTGTTTCTGCCAAAATATTTTTCCAATTCTAAAGGGTTGGATATTGAAGGATATTCAGGGTTTCCATTCATTTAGGGATAACGATGTGGTTTTCTTGATGGATTTAAATCCAGGGCTATTTCCAAACTTTATATCAAAACTATGATGCAATAAGTTTAAAATGTGGCATTGTTGGTGGATTGCTTTTTCTTGAAATTTAGAATGTAAATCCTTTAAATTATAGTTTAATGCTTTGTTTTTTAGTGGAATATGTAATTTTCAATGGTTTTAATTCTTTTTAACTTGCCGTACGATTTCTCTATTATAAATTTTCGATCATTCAATTAGAATAGATATTAATGTCTAATTTTGCATCCTCAAAAAAATCAACATGGATTTTAACTTTAAGGAAATTGCGACGGCCACTATGGTGCTTTTTGCTGTTATCGATATCGTAGGCGGAATCCCTATTATTATTGGTCTTCGCGAAAAAGCGGGGCGGATCCATTCTGGGAAGGCTTCCTTAATTGCAGGGGGGGTAATGATTGTTTTTCTGATTTTAGGAGAAAAAATCTTACATCTGATCGGTATTGATGTAAATGAATTCGCTGTTGCCGGTGCTTTTATCCTGTTCTTTATTGCTTTGGAAATGATCTTGGGGGTCACACTTTTTAAAGAAGGCAACGAAAATCCTAAAATGGCCTCTTATTTTCCTCTGGTTTTTCCCCTGCTCGCCGGCCCTGGAAGTCTTACCACGCTAATTTCCCTTAGAGCAGAATATGAGCTTCAAAATATTATTGTGGCAATTGTGCTGAATATTATAATCGTCTATGTTGTATTGAAAACCTCAGGTAGGCTACAACGGTTTTTAGGCATTAATGGAATTGCGATTATAAAGAAAATATTTGGTGTAATTTTGCTGGCAATTGCTGTAAAACTTTTTACCTCAAATATCCAACTCTTGTTCAGTTAATCTTGTAAAACTGATCTGGAATAGGAACCTATACAAAACGACCCATGAGAACTTTTATCTATATATTGATTGGCTTAGCGACCGGGATTATTCTATATAACATAACCAAACTGAACCTGGACAACGGGCTTCATGAAAATAATTCGATCGCTCTTTTTGGGATTTTGTCTGGGTTGTGTTCTATTTTGGTGCTTGCGATTTTACTTATTTCAAGAAAGATTGCTTCAAAAACCAAAAAATAAACTATTCTATTCCTTTTCTAACTGATCTTCGGACTCTAATTCCAAAACTTTTAGAATCATCGGATCATTCTCATTTAAAAGGATTTCATGTGCATGGAGACCAAAAAGCTGTTGGGCAATGTTGGCCTTTATTGTTCGCTGTAATTCTTCAGTATGTTGGGAGAGGTCAATATGCGCCTCATCAAATTTTGCATATTCAATAAACTCATTGATAAGAGGTCCATCTACTTCGAATTGGATCCTGAAATCCTCAAAATCCATTGTTTTGAATAGTTCCCGGTTTTTCTCGAGATATTCGAAGACAAAATAACTCATAAATCCACTTCGGGAAACGTACTGGATAGTTTCGTTTTCCAAGCTTGTGTCTTTAGGTACAAATACATCAGGTATAATACCACCACCACCGTAAACCACTTTTCCTTTTGGAGTGGTATATTTTAAAGAATCCGCGACCTTTATGCTGTCTGAATGGATCAGCTCGCCATTTCGATATCGATTTTCGTAATCACTATAATACGAGTCGTTTCCATTACCATAAGGTCTTTGGATGGATCTTCCGGTTGGCGTATAATACCTAGCAACTGTTAGGCGGACCGCACTTCCGTCCCCAAGGGACATTTCGCGCTGTACCAATCCTTTTCCAAATGATCTTCTGCCAACAATGATCCCCTTGTCATTGTCTTGAAGGGCGCCAGCCACGATTTCACTTGCGGAAGCGGAATTCTCATTCATCAGCACATATATTTTCCCGTGTTCAAAATCGCCACGCCGGGTAGCGAAGGTTTTGTTTATTTCACCGCTTTTGTTTTTGGTTATCAAAATCAATTTGTTGTTTTCAAGAAATTCGTCCACAACCCTTTCGGCTGTAGAGATGTATCCTCCCGGATTGTTTCGAAGATCCAAAACAAGCTTGGAAATGCCTTCTTCCATTAGATCCTCCAAGGCATTTTGAAATTCGCGATAGGTAGTTTCGGAAAATCGGTTTATTTTAATATAACCTAGATCTGCTGTCAATTTATAAGCTGCATCTACACTTACCAAGGGAACTTGTTTTCTCCGCACCTTGAAGTCGATTTTTTTTTGTTGGCTGGGGCGGTATATTTGTAAAGACACGCTGCTGTTTACCGCTCCCTTTAAGTAATTTGTTATGCTATCGCGGTTAACTAATTCTCCAAAAAGCTTTTTCCCGTCGGCGTAAATAATTCTGTCCCCGGCCTTGATGCCAGCCTTTTCGGCAGGGCCGTCCGAAATGGTACGGATGACCGCTATACTGTCCCTATACATATAAAAACTTATTCCAATTCCAATAAAGTTGCCCCGCATATCATCGGCGTTATGGGCGTATTGGTTTTTGGGGATATAAACGGAATGCGGATCAAGATTTTCAAGTATTCCGGTAACGGTAACATCCACTATGCTATCGGTATTCACTTTGTCCACATATTCGTAGTCGATATAATCGATGAGCCTATTTAGCTTATCTTTTTTTGAATTGGTGGCAAAAATTTTTTCGGCAGTGTCACCGAAATTCAGTTTGGATCCAACCAAAACTCCAATGGCAAGTGCAAGCCCTACCCATAAAGGGAGGCGTTTTCTTAAATTGTTAAGTCTTGATTTTGTTTTTTCCATTAAAGCGTTTCCAAATGGGGAATATGCTCTATAACCACCCCTGCTTTCTCTAAAAATATGAGGCCCGAATCGTCTTTATAATTGTTTTTGTACACCAATCTTGTTATTCCCGACTGATGTATCAACTTGCTGCATTCCTTGCAGGGCGACATTGTTATATAAAGCGTGGCACCTTGGCAGGTTTGGGTGGAGGAGGCCACCTTTAAAATCGCATTCGCTTCTGCGTGGAGCACATACCATTTTGTAAAACCCGCATCATCCTCACAGATATTCTCAAATCCAGTGGGAGTGCCATTATAACCATCACTGATGATCATTTTGTCTTTTACAATAAGTGCGCCAACTTGCCGACGCTTACAGTATGAGAGTTTGCTCCATTCTTCCGCCATGCGTAAATAGGCAATGTCATACTTGTGTTGTTTAAATTCTTTCATGCGTTTAAATAATCAACGAAATTAATGTGAACTTATATTGTGGACAAAAAATCCTTCCTAACAAATTGCCAAGATTATACGTTTGGCGAAGGTCTATTCATAGAAATTGAAAGTCAATAGTATCGCAGCGCAAGGTCATAAAAAATCTGCAACTATTGTAGTTGGCGAAAATTGTTTCTTCTAAAAAATCCAATTCTGATACAACATCGGAATGGCCATTCCCAAAACCATGGAAGAAATCACCAGTACCCAGTCTCTTTTAGTGAAACGAAAAATGGATTGGAAAATAAATGTAATGATAAAAAAGATTAGAACAATAATTAATTGGGCAACTTCAACTCCCAAAGCAAATTCGAATATCGACAAAAGCTTCCCGTTTCCAAAATTTTCAGACAATGTTCCCAGGCCCAAACCCTGAATTAGTCCAAAGAAAATGGCAACGACATAAAACGCCCTTGTTTTTTCAATTTTCTGTTCGTTCCCGGTGGTGAACAAGGTGAATATGGCTACTGAAAAAATTGTGGCCGAAATTAGAAAACCAATGATTCTTTGCGAAACGTTTACTATGCCATGCCTTTCCAGCAGAATAGAAATTGTAAGGCCGAAGGTAAATAAAGAGACGAGAGCCAATAATTTTTTCCAAGAAGCAAATGTATATGGGGTACAGATCAGAATCAAAAATAAAATTTGGGCGTAGGCCTTCCAATCCAGGACATGGTGGAGGCCGAGGCTGAAATGTAACCAAAAATCTGACATGGGGAGGAGGTTCGTTGGTTCGTCAAATATAGGTAATGTAGAAAAGCTTAAGGGCAATAAATGGATTTTTCCTTCAAATTCAAGGATATTGAAAATGAATGGTCCAGAATGGGACTTCTGAAATGTATAAAATTTATTGTGTTTCCCTGCATAGAATCTTTCGAGTCTAATGAGCTGATCGCGTGGATAATAAAGGAAGCCAGTTTGAACCTGATCCCATATTTTATGGATAAATGCTACGGAAGTCTAAAAAAACAAAAAAACCGTAAAAACTTGTTGCCAAGTAATTACGGTTTTCTAAAGTACTCGAGGTGGGAATCGAACCCACACGTCCGAAAACACTGGATTTTGAATCCAGCGCGTCTACCAATTCCGCCACTCGAGCAAAT
>CAZMDY010000007.1:0-30587 GCA_964565295.1 uncultured Aequorivita sp.
TTTGAAAGAAAACTCTCGTCCTTGGTTTCGTCCAAAAGTTGGGATATGGGTTTTAGCTGCACAGGATGTACGATTTTAGGATCCAAGTCTGCCAACGGTTGCAACACAAACTTGCGCATAGCCATTCGAGGATGGGGAATGGTTAGGCTTTCAGAAGAAAGAACAAGATCGTTGATTAGGATTATATCTATGTCAATTGGTCTGGAAGTATATGTGCTAGAAGTCTTACGTTCCCTTCCCATTTTTCGTTCGATCCCCAAAATGGAATTGAGTATTTCCAAAGGATTCAAATCGGTCCGCATCAAAATGGCACAATTTAAAAATGGTTGTCCTTCAAATCCCATCGCGGGACTTTCATAGACTGGCGAAATCTTTAAGATTGCACCTATTTCCCTAAAAAGAGCATTTACCGAATTCTGAAGATTGGCAAATCGATCCCCCATATTGCTGCCAAGGGAAAGGTATAAATGATGAGAAGGTCTGGGTATATCCAAGATATAATATTTAAGACGAAATTAAGGAAAAGAATCTCTCTTCCGAGTACCTTTGCGTCGGTGTAAAATTATGTGAAATAGTGCGTTCAAAGAAGTATTTTTGAACCTGAAGTTTAAATTTTTGCTGACATACAATTCTCTTCCAACCAACCTGCAGTCCCATCGTAAATAGAAGTACTAATTTTCCACTGTCAAATACTCAAAGATGAAAAAAGCGCTCAAAATATTTGGAATCGTTCTCGGGGTTTTCTTAATCCTTCTTATTGCATCTCCTTTCCTCTTCAAAGGAAGTCTGGAGAAAATTCTTAAACGCACAATCAACGAGAACTTAAACGCCACGGTTGCTTGGGAAGATTTAGATTTGAGCTTGTTCAGTAGCTTCCCAGACGCTTCGCTACGGTTGGGGAATTTCAGTGTAATAAATAAATTTCCTTTTGACGGCGACACGCTTGCCAGTGGTGAAGTATTGAGACTGGATATGGGAATTATGCAACTTTTTAAATCCCAGGATCTTAAAATCGATGCGGTTAAAATTGAAAAAGCATTTATCAATATAAAAATCGATTCGCTTGGGAATGCCAATTACGACATCGCCATAAAAGATGAGGCGGTAGCAGTTACAGAAAGTCCAGAAGATGGGGAAGGATTCACTTTTGAGCTGAAGAGCTATGAAATCACTGATTCGAGAATCAATTATATCGACGAAACCAGCAAAATTTATTTGGCGCTAACAGATGTGCAACACAGTGGAAGCGGTGATCTGTCCCAAGAAATCAGTAAATTGGATACCTCAACCGAGGGGTTTGTGTCGTTCGAGATGGACAGTGTCCAATATCTTTCAAAAAACCGTATTGCGCTTGATGCTGTCATTCAACTGGATTTAAACAACCAGAAATATACATTTTTGGAAAATGAAGCAAAAATCAATGACTTGCCCTTGACCTTTGATGGCTTTGTGCAACTGCACGAAACTAATACTGAGATTGACCTAACCTTTATGACTCCTTCATCAGACTTCAAAAACTTTCTTGCTGTTATCCCGGAAACATATTTAAAACAGATCAGCGATGTAAAAACTACTGGAGATTTTACCGTGAACGGAATGCTGAAAGGAATTGTGGATAGTGTGCACATTCCCACGATGGACATTAAAGTGGAAAGCAACAACGCTTCGTTCAAATATCCCGATCTGCCCAAAACCGTTGATAATATTACAATAGATGCGCAATTGAAAAATGAGACCGGGTTGTTGAAGGATACTTATCTCAACATTCCCAAACTAACATTTAGAATAGACGGCGAACCTTTCCGAATGAACGGAAAGATTAAAAACATGACCGAAAATCCTTTGGTCAATATGGAGATGCAGGGCACGTTAAATTTGGCCAACATAAAACAGGTGCTGCCAATTGAAATGGAACAAGACCTGAGCGGAATTTTTAAGGCAGATATAAAAGCCAACTTTGATATGGAATCTGTAGAAAAAGAGCAGTATCAAAAAATGGACATTCAAGGAACCGCGAGCATTACAGATTTCCGGTATGACGGTGGTGGTAAAAATGATTTTGAAATATTGAATGCAAATCTTTCCCTACGGCCAGGATCATTCTCATTGGATGAATTGAACGCTAAAACCGGGCAAACCGATTTTAGAGCGTCGGGAAATATCCCAAATCTCATCCCGTTTTTAATGGGCCAACAAGATTTAAAAGGACGTTTTTCCATTCAATCCAACACATTTAATGTGAATGATTTTATGGTCGAGACTAAAGAATCTTCCACACACCTTTCTCAAGAGAAAACCCAAACCGTGGAGGCTTCAGAGGCTATCAAAATACCTAATTTTCTTGATGCTACTTTAGATTTCAACGTGAACAGAATAGTATATGGCGATATAGAACTTGTGAATGCGAAGGGAACGGCAGCTATTAAAGACGAGACTCTTACCCTCAGTAATTTTACCTCCGATATTTTTGGCGGCAAAATTGCGCTCGCCGGAAATGTTTCCACCAAAACTGAAGTTCCAACTTTTGCAATGAATTTGGATTTGAGCAAAATAGATATTGACCAGTCATTCCAACAATTGGAGATGTTTCAATATCTGGTTCCCATTGCCTCAGCATTGCACGGAAGCTTGAATACAAATTTTCAGTTGAACGGAGAATTGACCAATGATTTGTCGCCACAACTTTCTACTCTTGGAGGAAGCGTTTTGGCGGAAGTATTGACCGCCGAAGTGGATCCCGAAAAAACTCCTTTGCTATCGGCGTTGGGAAATAGAATCTCATTTTTGGATCTGGATCGTCTGAGTTTGAGGAACATCACGACAAATTTGACTTTTAACAATGGAAAAATTCAAGTAAAGCCCTTCAATATTGATGTGAAAGGAGTGGATGTGGCGGTAGCTGGCACCCACGGTTTGGACAAAACCATTAATTACAGCCTTACCCTCGACGTTCCTGCAAAATACCTTGGCACTGAAGTGACCCAACTCCTTCAAAAGCTCGATCCAAAGGAAGCTGATGAGATGAGCGTAAAATTTCCCGTAGGGCTGAGCGGCTCGTTTTCAAATCCAGTGGTTTCGTTAAACACTGAAAAAGCTGTTACTGAACTTACCCAAAAACTAATCGAAAAGCAAAAAAAGGAATTGGTAGATAAGGGAAAGGACTATTTGGGAAATTTATTGGGAGGTAAAAACAATGAAGCCGATTCAACGCAGACTCCAAAGGACAAACAACAAAACAACCAACAACAGACCACGGAGAAAGCCAAGGATTTGCTCAAAGGATTATTTGGAAGGGACAAGGATTAAGAAAATCGATTTAAAGTATAGAAATCCGCACCACAAATCCTTCATTTGCCCGGATATTGAAAACGGTATCATCGTCAAAAAGGAGATATTGTCCCTTTATCCCCTTTAGGATCCCTTCATAAAAAGGGTTTTTCTCAAGGTTCAACGGTTTGGGTCTATCGGGATATTTCAACACTGGAAATTGCAGATTTGTCTCAGAGTTGTTTTCCAAAAAATATGCTTTAGCCTCTTCGGGAATAAATGGGCTCAATTTATTCCGCCATTCAGCAAGATCTTCGTCCTTTAAATCATTTTTCAACATCGTGCGCCAGTTGGTCTTATCGCTGACATGATTTTTCAATGCAACTTCTACAATCCCGGCAAGATAGCGGTTCGGAACCTCTACAATTTCGATGGCTTCGTGTGCTCCTTGGTCGATCCAGCGAGTGGGAATTTGTGATTTTCGGGTTACGCCAATTTTCACATTGCTGCTGTTTGCAAGATAGACCACGTGGGTGGATAGCTGAATTTTCTTTTCAAATTCAAGATCCCGATCCTCGATATTTAGATGCGCTTTGCTAAGTTCCGGTTTCAGCAACCATTCTCCAGTCTGTGGCAATTGGAAAAAACAACCATAGCAGAATCCCTGTCGGTATATTTTCTTCTGAAGTTTACAGTATAAACATTCATATCGTAGAAAATTGATGCTGATGGCCTTATCCAGCAACTGGTTCATGTTTAAAAAATCATTCTCAAACACGAGGTAGTACTGAATGGGAAACCCGATTTCAGTCTGCATTTTTGTCAAGACGCCTTCGTAGATCATCTATATATTAACTTAAAACCTTTCCCAATGTGATTACGCAATGTTCTATACGAGATGCACAGTTGAAAATTACACAATTGAAACACGATCAGCAGAATTGGCCCAAAAAGGAACAAGTCCTTAATTTATAATCGAAAAAGTGGTATTTTTATGGCACAAAGATAGAATTAAATATGGCAATCCCCATTGTAAACTCCATTGCTTCGTGGTTTCTAAAGAAACGGTTTCACCAGATCGATCTGTTTTTAAAATATCCGATTGAAGTTCAAGAAGAGCTACTTTTCAATTTGTTGCAAAAAGCAAAAAATACCGAAGTCGGTCGCAAATATGACTTTGCCTCGATCAAAACTTACAGAGAATTTGCCAATCGAATTCCCATTACCACTTATGAGGAAAATGAGCCCATGATCGAACGGGCGCGTAGGGGAGAGACCAATATCTTTTGGCCCACGCCGATAAAATGGTTTGCCAAATCCAGCGGAACGACCAATGCAAAAAGCAAATTTATCCCTGTTACCCAAGATTCACTCGAGGATTGTCATTATGCCGCCAGCAAGGACTTATTGTGTATGTACCTAAATAACAACTCCGATGCCCATTTATTTATGGGGAAAAGCTTGAGGTTGGGAGGAAGCAAGGAGCTTTATGCAGAAAATGGAACTGTCTTTGGTGACCTTTCTGCAATTTTGATAGACAATATGCCATTTTGGGCCGAATTCAGCAGTACTCCAAGCAATGAGATTTCGCTAATGGGCGACTGGGAATCTAAAATGGAAGCTATTGTTAATGAAACCATTAAAGAAAACGTTACTAGTCTTGCTGGAGTTCCATCTTGGATGTTGGTTTTATTGAACCACGTTATGGAAGCCACTGGAAAGAAAAATCTTTTCGAGGTCTGGCCAAATTTGGAAGTTTATTTTCATGGCGGAGTGAATTTTGAGCCCTATATTGATCAATACAATAAACTATTGCCGAGAAGCGATTTTAGGTATTATGAAATATACAATGCCTCGGAAGGTTTTTTTGCCATCCAGGACAGGAATGACAATAAGGAACTTTTATTGATGCTGGACTATGGAATTTTTTACGAGTTTATTCCGATGGATACGCACGGCACTTCACACGAAAAAGTTATCCCTTTGAGCGAAGTTGAAGAAGGGAAAAACTATGCCTTGGTGATCACCACCAACTCAGGATTGTGGCGCTACAAAATTGGCGACACCATTCGTTTTACTTCCATCGATCCGTTTCGAATCAAGGTTACGGGAAGGACCAAACACCATATCAACGTTTTTGGTGAGGAATTGATCATAGAAAATACCGAGGAGGCTCTGCGAAAGACTGCGCAATTGACAAATTCCGAAATTATTGATTATACTGTTGCCCCAATATATATGAATGGAAAAGAAAAGGGCGCTCACGAATGGATCATTGAATTTAAATCGCCACCTAAAGATCTGCACACATTTACCCAACTTCTGGATTCTGCGCTACAAGATATCAATAGTGATTACGAAGCAAAACGCTTTAATAATACCACATTGAACCTGCCGAAGATCCACCTGGGTCGCGACCGACTTTTTTATGACTGGCTAAAGAAGAAAAACAAGCTTGGAGGCCAGCATAAAGTGCCACGGCTGTCAAATAACCGGGAATTTTTGGAAGAATTGTTGGTTCTGAACAATTAGAAAAGGCAACACCTAAAGATGTTGCCTATGTAAATTTTTAATTGGTTTAGAAGTAGTAATCCTTCCTGTTTTCCAATTATTGCAAGGAGTCAAAGTATGAAATCACATTGATCAAATCTTCTTCCTTGTCAATATTTAATTTGTTTTCTTTGATATAGGTTCTGATCTCACTTTTGTTTTTATCCATCATTCTGAGTATTCTTGATTTGCCCTTTGGCATTTCAAGAAAAGTACCGCCCTCGACTAAATAGTAAGTGGCGTTTTTTTTAAAAGATGGCGGAATGTCGCGTTCGTAGGTAGATTGGGCTTTTTTTCCTTCCCTAAATACGGATGTTGTTTTCTTGTAGAGATCATAAGTTTCTCCATCACTGAGCACATTAAAATATCCCCCTTTTTCATTGCTTCCTTCATAGGGAACGAAAAGATATATATCCTGTCCCATCTTTACAAAAATTTCCGGATCCTTGACCAAAGCTCCATAATTCTCATCAGTTGGGGTTTTTTTAATTTCGATTTCATCTTCCAAAGCGTTGTACCGCATCGGCACGCCGGCTTTTATGATCTTGTCTCCTTGATATATATTTCCAGAGACAAAGGAGGGATTGGCATAGGCCTCATTCTTTATTGCTTCAAATTCAGCCTCCGTCAATCCAAATGCCATTGATTTTTGGTCAATATCAATAGTTCTGGAGTATAAATCGTATTCTGTACTGGGTCTCTGGGAAAAAGCCATAAATGTGCTAAAGGCTAAAATTCCCGTAATTAAAATCCTTTTCATTTTCTATTGTATTAAATATTAAGAAGCGTAATTATACAAAATAAATGCCAAATTCTACGCGTTTTTATTCTTTAATGTCTCAAAATTTCTAAGATGTAGATCGTGGGTTGGCAAGGCAATCCGTATTCCGGCCGCTTCCAGTCTTGCTTTTCCTTCTTCCAGCACATTCCAGCGAAGGTCCCAAAAGTGTTCGTTTCTCGCCCAATAACGGAGGCTGAGGTTAACGGAGCTTTCACCTAGTTCAGCCACCACGATCATTGGCATTTTGTCTTCCGTCTTTATAGTGTTCTCTTGTTCCATTACCAAATTCAGCAGGATGTCTTTTGCTTGCCTTATATCTTCCTCATATCCGATGTTAAAAGTCAAACTCTCTCGCCGCAGCGCTTCGGCAGAATAGTTGGTGATGCTTTCATTGCTCAATTTCCCGTTGGGGAGAATGATAACCTGGTTTCCAAAAGTGTTCAGTTTTGTGTTGAATATTGTAATTTCCTTTACTGTTCCTTCCACACCTTGGGCACTGATGAAATCGCCGAGCCTAAATGGTTTAAGCAGAAGAATCAATACGCCTCCGGCAAAGTTTGCAAGCGATCCCTGCAGAGCCAAGCCTATCGCAAGACCGGCAGCACCAATAATGGCTACCAATGAAGCAGATTCTACGCCCAATTGAGTCACGACCAGAACAAAAAGCACGATCTTCAATCCCCAACTTACCAAACTCTCAATGAAAGTTTCGAGTGTGCGGTCATAATTTTTTCTTTCAAAAAATCTTTTGACTACCCGATTGATGAGTTTTATCAGCCACCACCCAACTATCAGAATCAAAGCAGCGCCAATGAGACTGGGAAGAAAGTCAATCAGTTTTTGACCGTATCGTTCAATATAAATATCCAAGTCCTTAAATCTTTCCATAGCTTTATAGTTTGTTGTTTAAAGTTCGAAAAACGGTTTCAATATCTGTCAAGGGCATTTGGCAAACATTGTTGATGCAAATATAAAAAAGAGTCTCGCCTTCTACATATCTATTCTTAAACAATGATTGGTTGTCATCTTTTGTATTTCCTGCAATAATTATGTTTGGGAAATATTTTTTTGTCAATTCGCTTATTTTTTCGGAAGCATCTTTTCCTACAACCACTACTTCGTAAAAATCGTTTTGGTAATTGGACAGCAGGTTTAACCAATTTGAAAATCCGCGGGGATATACTTCTATTTCCTTTAAAATGTTTTTCAGCATTTGATGTGAAATTTTTTCAAAACCGGTTGTCTCAAAATATTTTGAGAGCTTGAAAAGATTTTTTGCCATCACAGAGTTGGACGCGGGTATTACGTTATCGTGATATTCAATATTCCGGGTCACGATGGCCGGATCTTCTTTTGAGGTGAAATAAAACATATGGTTTTCCGCATCAAAGAAATTGGTAATGGTAAAATCGGTCATCTTTTTTGAAAGATTGAGCCATTTTTCATCCATTGTAATTTGATATAGATCAATGAAGGCTTCGATGGCAAAAGCGTAGTCTTCCAAAAATCCATTTATGTTGCTTTTTCCATCTTTATAATTGCGATATAATCGACCGTTTTCTTGAAGTTGTTTTTCTGAGATGAATTGGGCGTTTTGTAAAGCACTATCCAGATATTCTTGATCGCCAAAAACTTTGTATGCATCAAGATGTCCTTTAAGCATCATTGCATTCCAGGAAGTTAGTGTTTTATCATCCAATCGGGGCTTGGCTCTTTTATTTCGGTGGGACAGCAAAATGTTTTTCCAATTTTCTTTTTTGCGCTGAAGGGTTTCGTTGGAAATTTCAAACTCTTTTTCAATTTGAAGGTCTGTCTTCTTACGGATCAGGACATATTGGTTGTTTTCCCAATGTCCATAAGTGTTTATGTTATAATATTCCTTGAAAATATCGAAGTCATCTTTGAGAAGCTTCCGCAATTCTTCCGAAGTAAAAACGTAATAAGCACCTTCTTCCAACTTGCCGTTTTCATTTTCGCTGTCAGCATCAAGGGACGAATAAAATCCACCTTCAGAATTGGTCAATTCACGTTTTACAAAAGCTAAGGTTTCTCTCACTATTTGTTTATAAAGTGGTTTCTGTGTAGCAGCATAACCGTTGCTATATAGACTTACGAGTTGAGCATTGTCATAGAGCATTTTTTCGAAATGAGGGACATGCCATCTTTCATCGACGCTGTACCTGGCAAATCCTCCGCCCAATTGGTCGTAAAGGCCACCAAAAGCCATTTTGTCCAAGGTTAGAATCACAAAATCCAAAATTTCCTTGTTGTTTTTTTCAAAACTATGCCGCAAAAGAAATTCAAGATTATTGGGCATCATAAATTTTGGAGCTCCTTTGGTTCCCCCATGCTCATAATCAAAATTTTGGGCCATTTTCTTTACTGCCGAATCAGTGGGGTACTCTTTAATGTCGATATCGTCTGAATTCAGTTGCACCCAATCCATGTTTTTCAGCCCTTCCTCCAACCGATTGGCATAAGAAATTAGTTTTTGTGGTTCTCCTTCATAAATTCCTTGGATTTGCTCCAAAGCGCTGATCCAATTTTCTTTTGTGAAATAAGTGCCTCCCCAAACCGGACGTCCGTCGGGCAAGGTGATCACGTTCAATGGCCAACCGCCATGGCCTGTCATCAGTTGCACAGCGTTTATATAGGTCATATCCACATCTGGCCGTTCCTCGCGATCTACTTTTACTGAAATGAAATGTTTGTTCATTACTTCAGCTACTGTAGAGTCTTCAAAGCTTTCATGTTCCATTACGTGGCACCAGTGGCAAGCGGCGTATCCGACGCTGATGATCATTAGTTTTTTTTCCCGTTTTGCGAGTTCAAGGGTCGATGGGCTATACGGTTTCCAATCTACCGGATTATGGGCATGCTGAAGTAAATAAGGACTGGATTCGTGAATTAGATCATTTGTAAATGGTTGTGTTTTCAAAGTTTCGTTTTTTTGGAAATTACAGCCCGAAAAACCGATGGCAACTATAAAAAAAAGCAAGTAACGCATAAATAGTTTTTAGACAAGCATCCCTAAAACTGGTTTTTCGAAAGCCGGAAGAAATATGAATCCAATAAATTTTCCTTATTGGTTGTGTGCTATCTTATGATGAAGGGCAAGTTACGATTACTTAGAAGTTGAGCCTCTGAAATTTAAGTTAAAAGACTCATCCGTTTAAGGCCTCCACGCTTTCGATTTTTCCTGGAAGCAGTTCCTTAAGGATTGTTTCTATACCGTTTTTAAGGGTAACCGTGGATGAAGGGCAACCACTACACGCTCCTTTCAACAAAACATGAACCACTTTTGAGTCAGGGTCAAATGAATCCAGAACAATTTGGCCACCATCACTGGCCACTGCTGGCTCCACATATTCTTCAAGAATATCAATGATTTTATTTTCAATTTCCGATCTCGTTGTCTTTGCTGTAGTCATAGCCGAGAAGTTGTCTCCCGAGCCATTGTTGTTTAGATCTTCGTTTATGACTGTTTTGCCTTCTTCAAGAAATTTTCTGACAAATTCCCGGATTTCCATGGTTATTTCCGCCCAATCCACAAGGTCAAATTTGGTGATCGAGATTTGGTTTCCATTAAAGAATACTTCCTTTACAAAAGGAAAATCGAAAAGAGCCTTTGCCAGTGGCGACTGTACGGCTTCATAGCTATCCTTGAACTCATATACGCCAGAAACCAATGTTTTATTGGCTACAAACTTCATTACCGAAGGATTTGGAGTGCTTTCTGCATAAACTGTTGTGGGCGTTTTTTTGACAGTAGAATCTTTTGTAATTACAGGTTTCCCCGAATCCAGATATTCGGAGATGGATAGTGCGACTTCCTCTTGGACATCCGTCCAATCAACTATTTCAAATTTTTCAATGGCGATGAAGTTCTGCGAAATAAAAACGGTTTTTACAAAAGGCAGATAAAAAAGTTCTTGGGCCAACGGGCTCGTTTTTGCATCATCTATATTTCTGAATTCATGGCTTGACGATTCTGTTAAGAATGAATCCGATATAAACTTGACTATATTCGGACTGGAGGTTGTGGATATTTCGATATTGGATTTTGACACAGAGGAGTTTTTCTACAAAAATATAAAAAGTAAAGCAATGTATTCAATATATTTGGCACTGAAACCTTTATATAATTGACTATGATAATTAAACCCGTGAACGGAATACATCCTGAGATCCCAGAAGATTGTTACATTGCGGAAAATGCAACTGTCGTGGGGGATGTTGTAATGGGAAAAAAATGCAGTGTTTGGTTCAATGCCGTTATCCGGGGCGATGTCAATTTTATTAGAATGGGTGAAATGGTAAATGTTCAAGATGGGGCGGTGATCCATGCGACGTATAAAACATCGCCAACCACCATAGGGAATAATGTTTCCATAGGCCATAATGCAATTGTGCACGGTTGTACAATCCATGATAACGTATTGATCGGGATGGGAAGTATCGTTATGGACGATTGCGTTTTGGAAAGCAACGTAATAATTGCGGCTGGGGCAGTGGTCTCAAAAAATACACTTGTGGAAGGTGGAAGTGTTTATGCTGGAATTCCAGCCAAAAAAATAAAGGATATCAGTCCCGATCTCACAAAAAACGAGATTGAGCGAATTGCGAATAATTATGTGATGTATTCCAGTTGGTTCAAGAAGTAAGTCGGAAGATTTTTAAAAATCCATTTGTTCCACTGTGATTTTATCTGAATACTCAGACAATAGAAAGTTTAAGGTGCCTACTTTCCCATTGGTATAAAATTGTAATTTCGGCGTGGAATTCCTTTCTCGAAGTAAATTGAATTTTTCAAGAACAGCTTTTGTTTGTTTGGCCACGGCTTCCCCCGAATCAATTATATCTATGTGTTTTGGAAGTATTTTTCTGAGCGTTGGAACGATATATGGATAATGGCTACAGCCAAGGACCACACAGTCCACATTAGCTTGGATCATGGGTTCTGTATATTTTTCAAGAAGTGTAAAAATTTCTGGCCCATCAATATTTCCTGCTTCAATCAATGGAACTAGGCCTTCTCCAATAATTTCCACCACTTGGATGTCTTTTGCAAATTCCTTGTTTGCCTGGCTAAAGAGCGCGCTGCTTAGCGTTCCTCTCGTGGCAAGGATCCCAATGCTTTTTGATTTGGTTTTGATGGCCGCTGGTTTAATGGCCGGTTCTATTCCTATAATTGGAACTGAATATTTCGCCCGAAGGGTGTTTATGGTATTGGTGGTTGCAGTATTGCAGGCCACAACGATTGCTTTGCATTTAAATTCAAAAAGTTTTTTGGTGTTTTTTAAACTTAGCGCAATAATCTCTGAGGAAGGTCTATTTCCATAAGGAGCATTTTTACTGTCGGCCAAATAGATGGTGTTCTCCTTGGGCAAAAGGCGGTGGACTTCCCTCCAAATTGAGGAACCTCCAACACCGGAATCAAAAATGCCTATGGGACTCTCTTTATCCATTTATTGAAATTAAGAAATATGTCGAAAGTACAACAAAAAAAAATACCCGTTCTGAAACGAGTATTTTTTTATGAAGAAGGATTTCAGCAATGTTAAATTCCCAATTCCTTTTTTACATCTTCCATAAGATCTTTTCCGTCGGCGAGGATAATACCACTTCCCATTGTGGAGTCAAGAACATACTGAAACCCTTGTGCGCGTCCTACTTTCTGGATTGTGGACTGTGCTTTTTCCAAAATGGGTTTAAAGATATCGGTTCTTTTTTTGTCCAAATCCTGAAGGGCTTGTTGTCGGTAGGCCTGCACATTTTCTTGCATTCCTTGAATTTCAACAACTCGTTTTTGGTTTTCTTCATCGGTTTTAGATGCAGCTTCACTGTCGTATAGTTGCGCTTTGGCATCCAATTCCTTCATCATTGCCCTGATTTCAGTATCGTAGGTTTTTTGTACTTTCTCCAAAGAAGTTTGTGCAGCTTTGAATTCGGGCATAGCTTGGATAAGTTCCTCTGCATTGATATGTGCAATTTTTGTTTGGGCGCTTACAAAACTTGTAGCACCTGCGAAAATGGCTAATGCAATTAGGACTGTTTTCATTTTTCTCATTATTTGCGAATTTAATTTAAGTGTTATTTGAATTATTAGGAAAGGATTATAGTTATTTGGATATAATATCCACTGTGGTTTTCTATTTAATTATTCTTCGTTATCTGGAGGATTGTTTGCGTTTTGGCGAGCGTTTTTAATTGAATCCCGTCGTCTTTCGCGCTCTTCTATCAAACGTTGTCTTCGCTCTTCATATTCTTGTTTTTTTGCTGCCCTGATGGAATCTCGCTCTCTTTTGCGCTGTGCCATCATTTCCTCACGTTCTGATTTTTTTTCTTCAATCAGTTTTTCGCGTTCTTCCTGTTTTTTTTGAATTTCTTGCTCACGTTCGCTCATTTCCCCTTCCTCATCGGAAAGTTGCTCCTGCATTGCTATTTCGCGCTGGTCTCTTCTGTTTTCGGCCTGGACTCTTCTTCCAGCTCGTTCAATTCCTCGTAAAACCTCATCGCTAAGGTCGTTTCTTTTGGCTGCAAAAAGCATTACAACGTCTGCGGATCTGTCAAAAATGAAATCGTATTTTTTATTTTCAGCCAATTCCTGCACAATATTGAAAACCTGATCTTGGATAGGTTGCACCAATTGACGGCGTTGGATCATCAAATCACCATTGGGGCCAAAACGGGTTTGTTGGTAATCGAGTATTTCATCTTCCTTAATCTTGATTTCTTCTTCCCGCTCCTCAATTAGTTCGGGGGTCAATAATACTTTTTCATTTGCCAGATTCAGCTTAAGCTGATCCACTTCTCGCTGTTTTCTTTCAATATCCTGTTTCCACCTTTGTATCTTCCCTTCCAATTGGATAGATGCTTCCCGATATGCCGGAACGCTTTCCAGGATGTATTCCATATCTATATACCCGATGCGCACCCCACGTTGTGCCGTGGCCATAATGGTTAGGCACATCATTGCTATAGATAAAAAGAGCGTTTTATTCGTATTCATATTTGTCGGTCATTATTAAGAAAATATCGTGCCATGTTTAAAATTGCTGTCCAATGATGAAATGGGTTTGCCATCCATTTCTTTCTGTTTCACCCAAAACGGGATCAAATCCATATCCAAAATCGATTCCCAGTAGTCCAAATTGAGGCATAAATATACGCAATCCAAATCCAACTGAACGCTTGAGCTCGAATGGATTGTAGTTTCTAAATCCATCATAACCTGCGCCTCCTTCAGCAAAACCGAGTACATAAATGGAGGCCATTTGGGCCAACGTTACAGGATACCTTACCTCTAACGAAAATTTATTAAAAATCGTATTTCCATCAGTGGAACTTAATGATTGGTTGGGATAACCCCTTAATTGGATCACCTCTCGGCCGTCGAGACTATAGGCGCCCAATCCATCGCCACCCAAGAAAAATCTTTCAAATGGAGGAACACCCCTATCGTTGTTATAGGCTCCCAAAAATCCAAATTCGGTTCCGGTTTTTAAAACAAGTTTCCCTATCATTCTGGTGTACCAATCTCCCTTGAATTTTATTTTATAGTATTCCAACCATTTAAATCGTTCTTGGTCAATTTCCGATCGGCGAATTCTGGCATCTTCGACTTGGCTACTGTTTGAATTTGGATTTCTGAGGATTTCCTCCTGAATCGTCCTCTCATCATTCAGACCTTTGTAATCGAAATTGTTGAATAAGGAATAAGGGGGGGTGAGTTTTGCCGTTAAACTAAAATTGGATCCTCCCATTGGGTAAATAGGATTGACTGTTGTATTGTTACGGCTTATTCCAACAGTATAGGCTAAGTTGTTCGAATATCCATCTCCAAATGTGAACAGGCCAGTATTATAATTGCTCAAGTTGTAATGTTGAAAACTGATGGCATTTGACCAGACAAAATAGTCATCGGGCCATCTTACCTTTTTTGCCAATCCCAGGGAACCTCCTGTTATCGTAAAACTCCGGCTCTTGTCGGCACGACGTTGATTATAATCGTAAAAATATTGGACTGTATGTGAGAATGAGGATGAAAACTGAATGGGTTTTTTCCCGCCCAACCATGGCTCAACCAATGAAAGACTATAAGTTTGATAATAACTACTGGCTTGTGCTCGCAACGATAGTTTTTGGCCATCGCCCATTGGCAAAGGTTTATAGGATTTTAAGTTGAATATATTTCGAAGTGAAAAGTTGTTGAAAGAAAGACCAAGCGTACCCACAAAACCACCGCCTCCATAACCGCCTTGAAGTTCAATTTGACTGGATCCTTTTTCTACTACTGAATATTCCAGATCTACTAGACCGTTGTTTTCGTCAATATTTTTGAAATTTGGGCTGAGTTGCTCCGGATCGAAAAACTGTAATTGTCCCAATTCCCGAAGCGTCCGTATCACATCGCGCTTGCTGTATTTTTGTCCGGGTCGAGTTCTAAGTTCGCGATAAATTACGTGATCATTGGTACGATCGTTTCCAACTACGGTAACGTGGTCAAAATAGAAGAGTTTACGTTCCATGATCCGAATTTCAAAATCAATGGTGTCATTTCGAACTGCAACTTCAACAGGATTTATACGGACGGCAAGATATCCGTTGTTTTGATATAAGTTGGTAATATCCTCGGCATCAGGTTCCGCTTCGTTTTGAATGCGCTCTTGTAGCAAAACACCATTGTATGTGTCGCCTTTTTTAACACCCAATACTTGGCGCAATTGGCTATCGGTAAACACACTGTTTCCAATAAAGTTTATATCGCCAAAATAGTATTTATCTCCTTCCTCGAGTTCTATATTGATTGCTACGTTTTTTCTGTCCAATACCATCAAGGTGTCGTCAAGAATCCTGGCATCACGGTATCCACTTGCTTTGTATTTTTTAATGATGGATTCTTTGTCTTCACTGAAACCTTCTGCGGTATATTTGGAGCGTTTCCACACACGCAACAGATTTTTGCGCTTGGTGTTTTTCATTGCCCGGCGCAGTTTCCCATCTTGGAACTGTTCGTTTCCTTCAAAAGCGATTTTCTTGACCTTTACTCGTTTTCCCTTATCGACATTAATAAGCATATTTCGAGAGGTCTCGACCCCAGTGGAATCAATATTGGGAGTGACAACTATATCGACTTCGGTATTCAGAAATCCATCTTTCTGATATTTGTTGACAATGTAGTTTCGTGTGGTGTTCAGCAGGTTCTGGGTGATTTTTACACCCGGTTTTAAATCATTGTCTTTTATGATTTCCTTTATTTTCCCTTTTCGGACTCCTTTTCCTTCAATGGTGACTTCGTGAAGTTTGGGGAGCTCTACAATATAAAGTTCCAAATCCACTTTATCACCATCTAAGTTGTTGACATAAAAAGCGATATCGCTGAAGAGGTTCTGTTCCCAAAGCTTTTTTGTTATCTGGCTGAGTTTTTCCCCAGGGATATAAATTCGATCTCCTTTTTTTAGACCCGTAAAAGCAATGACAGTCTGCTCGTTGAAGCTTTGGGCGCCGGTAACGGTAATGGAGTTTATGGTATATTTACTTCCACTGTCCAATTGTTTTTGCTGCGCCTGACCGGTACCTATGGTAAGTAGTGCAAATAAAAATATGCAAAAAGGCTTGTTGAATATGTACAATAGGAAACTATTGGTTAAGTTGTTCACTGGTTTTTCCAAATCTTCTTTCTCTATTTTGATAATTTAATATAGCCGCAAAAAGATGTTTTTTAGTAAAGTCCGGCCAAAGGGTTTCGGTAAAATACAGTTCAGCGTAAGCAATTTGCCACAATAGGAAATTACTGATGCGCTGTTCTCCGCTGGTCCGTATCAATAAATCCACCTCGGGCAAATTTTGCGTGTAAAGATGATTATTAATAACCGTTTCATCAATTTCGTCCGGCGAAATTAGGTTATTTTTAACTTTGAGGCTAATCTCTCTTATTGTTTTTATTATTTCCTCTCGAGACCCATAACTCAGTGCTAATGTGAGCGTCATCCTTTCATTGTTTTTGGTCAATTCCATTACCCTTTGCAATTCATTTCGCGGCCTGGTGGAGAGGCTGTCCAAATTCCCTATGGCGTTTAGCTTTATTCCTTTTTCCTGAAGCGTTTTGACTTCTTGTTTTAAGGAAGAGACCAATAACTTCATCAACAGTTCCACTTCCATTTTTGGGCGTTTCCAGTTTTCCGTTGAAAATGCATATAAAGTCAAGAACGGAACACCTATTTCGCCACAGCCCTCAACTATTTCTTTTACGGCCTTGCTCCCGTTTTCATGGCCTTTGATCCTGAGCATTCCTCTTTCTTTGGCCCATCGGCCATTCCCGTCCATAATGATGGCCAGATGTTGTGGTAGTGTGTTTCTGTTAATTTGGTCCTTACAGGTCATGGTCGTTAAAAATTGCAGTAACAGGGTTTTCTTCCGAAAGCAAAGGTAACGGTAATACCGGTGAACACATACCAATCATTACTATTGATGTTCCCAAATTTTAAACTTTCATCGTCTTTCCTGCTTCCCACCGGGTTACTGCCGTCCAGTCCATCTGTGAAAGTATAGCGGGCGCCCACTTCAAATCCTATCATAGCGAATCTCCCCACGCTTGCCTTATAACCCACCACCATAGGGATGGCCATGCTTATGGCATTGTCATATTTTCTGATGTTTCCTGCCGGATTTTTTGAAAGGGCGTTGTAGCCAAACGCGGTAAGGCCTGTATATAAATAAGGTGTGGAAATGGGAGAGCCGCTGTGCACGTTGAATTCCCAAAAAGTATATTCCAGCCCAACGGAAAGTTCCTTGATTACATTGTTGAATGAATATCCTCTTTGCTGTCTGCGGGAATTGTCGCTATCCGCATCATTGCCTTGGATTTTTGCAACCATTGCTGTGGCCCGAAACGAATGTCGGGGGCTTCGGTTCCATTTAATAATTCCGCCCAATGCCAAGGAGCTCGGGTTTATGTAATGGGTCGCGCCAACATCGCCAATATAGTTTGCGGCACCAATTATTCCCCCAATTTCGTAGGTTTGTGAGTTTGCCACAAATAATGATGCGAAAAAGAAAAATACTGTTGGGAAATACTTCATATTCTCTAAAAGTTTGCAAATATAACAATTAACTTGGCACAGCGATATACTGCGGTCCTTTGTCTCTGTTGATTAACAAATATTAGGGGATTTTATTGTTTGGAGACCTTGACTAAAAAAGGATTCTACACAAACTGTCTTTGGTAGTTCAATCTCAATTCCTTTTGTCCTCGCCCCATAAAAGCTTTTTTCTAATGGTTTTGATAAAGCTGTCGTCGTTCAATTGTAGCAATTTGATTGTGAAGGAAGCTTTTTTAATGTTTACACAAGTGCCGCTTTTTAGAGGCGCTGTCCGTGAATCCAAAGAAAGTAGAAAATTACTTTCGCGCCCCGAGACTCTTATGGATATCACGGAAGAATCAGGAACCACCAACGGGCGCGCGTTGAGGTTGTGGGGCGCAATGGGGGTGAGTACAATCCCACGGGTGTGAGGTTCAATAACGGGCCCACCACAACTTAATGAATATCCCGTAGATCCTGTAGGAGTAGCCACAATGAGGCCGTCAGACCAATAGGATGTTAGATATTTGTTATCCACCAATGTTTCCACTTTTATCATGGAAGTGGTGTTTTTTCGGTTTATGGCAACTTCGTTTAAGGCGAAATTTAAAGTTTGCACTTCTTCGCTCTGGGGAACCGTTTCAACAGTAAGAAGCGTTCTTTCCGAAATAGTGTATTCGCCATTTAAAATTGTGCTCAAGCTTTTGGCAATCTCTTCTTTTTGAATGGTTGCCAAAAATCCGAGTCTGCCAGTATTTATCCCAACGATGGGAATGCCCATATCGCGCACAAAAGTCACTGCCTTTAAAATGGTTCCATCCCCGCCAATACTGAAAAAAAAGTCGAAACTGGAATCCAATTCAGCAAAGGTTGAAAGGTCAGAGTAGTTTTTGGTGATGTCTTGGTTTTGCCTTATGATTTCCAAAAAATTTTCCTCAATTAAAATTTTAATTCCATTTTTTTGGAGCAAATCCAAGAGCAACTGGATATATATTCCGGCATTTTCGTGATAGACCTGACCGTAAATTCCTATTTTCATGTATTTATGGTTTTCTTAAATCAAGAAGATTTTCTCTGAAAAATAATTAAAGGTGTAAACTTACCTAAAATCTCAAAAGTGGGTCGGATTCTATTCTTTTGGTTTTCGAAGATATTTTCACACACGAACTATTATTACGGATGTATTGTTTTACTAAATTCGACGAATTCGCAAAAGTAAAGGAGTCCTGAAATTACTTGATTTATATATTTAAGTATTTATCCAAATAATCCGACCGTTCCTTTAAACCTTTCACGAGTTTATCCTCGTCATGATGGCTTACCACTTCATAATCATAACGCCTGAAAGTTTGGACAACGCTGTTCATGCTGCTGTGTCCGACTTTGAGCGTTAGCTGAACAATCCCATCCTTGATTTTAGAAATGAACACACCAAAAATTTGGGTGCCGTTGGACTCCACTATTTGGCTCACCTCGCTAAAGGAATAATCGTGCACGCCTTTTTCCACAATGATTATTCCCCCATTTTCATTAAGGAAAGGGGTGTTATTGAAAAGGCTCATTATATCGCCCAATTCATAATATCCCAAATACCTATTTTCATCGCCCAGGACCGGCATAATGTTACTTTGGTGCATAGCGAATGCTTCCAATACATCCAACCAATTCGTGTCCACAAGCACATGGAACGGTTCCAATGCATATGCAAAATCGCTCAGAGTCTTGCCGCTGTCAAAACAATACACGTCATTTTCAGATACGCATCCAATGTAGTTTCCGTCTTTTTCCACTGGAACATGTGAATACGTTAGTTGGTTGAAAACGTTTTGGATTTCTTTTATTTCTGAAAAGAAGGATACTGGCTCCAAGTCATTTATTATATAATTCTCTGTTTCCATGATCACAATTTTGATGCAAATTACTTAAAATAAAGATTTTTTAATCACAATGGCATTTGTATTTTTGTCTTCTTGGTTCCCAAAATAATTTTTCGCAAAGAGTTTTTGCCCGAAAGTGGGGCTTTAGCAGAATCTGTTCAATTTATTAAAAAATGTGCTTTTGACGAAACTAAGTGTCAATATCAATAAGATCGCGACCCTGCGCAATGCCCGCGGCGGAAATGTGCCCGACCTTTTGTCCGTAGCAAAAGATGTTCAAAAATTTGGGGCACAGGGCATAACCATTCATCCAAGGCCCGACGAGCGCCATATTCGTTATCAGGATGCTTATGATCTAAAATCAGTAGTCCAAGTAGAATACAATATTGAGGGAAACCCAATGGACAGTTTTACAAAAATGGTTTTGGAGATAAAGCCCACACAGGTTACCCTGGTTCCGGATGCAGTGGATGCCATTACTTCCAATTCAGGATGGAACACAATAAGACACGTGGAGTATTTAAGGGAAGTTGTTTCCGAGTTTAAAAGAAACCGAATTCGCACCTCAATCTTTGTCGATCCAGAATTAAAAATGATAGAAGGTGCCGCCGAAACTGGAACGGATAGGATAGAGCTATATACCGAAGAATTTGCCAATCAATATTCCAAGGGCAACAAAGAAGCGATAAAACCTTATGTCGAATGTGCAATCCTTGCAAATAAACTGGGCTTGGGTATTAATGCCGGTCATGATCTTTCTTTGGAAAATATCAAATTCTTTAAAGAAAACATCCCGAATTTGTTGGAGGTGAGCATAGGTCATGCGCTAATCTCCGAAGCATTATATGACGGCCTTCAAAAGGTGATAGCAAGTTATTTGGAAAAACTTTCGTGAACATAGATCGTGGGAATCTTCCCACATTTAAACTTAATATTTTTTAAAATGATCCTACATTCCCAAATTTTCGGCTCAGGCAAGCCTTTTATTATTCTCCACGGATTCCTCGGAATGGGCGACAACTGGAAAAGCCTTGGGCTCCGATGGGCTGAATCTGGATATAAAGTACATTTGTTGGATTTGCGAAACCATGGCCGAAGTTTCCACAGCGATACGTTTTCATATAAAACAATGGCCGATGATGTGAAAAATTATTGTACTGAACACCACATAGAGGAACTGATCCTGCTCGGTCATTCAATGGGCGGCAAGGTAGCAATGCAGTTTGCAGGCGATTTTCCCGAAATGGTTTCAAAATTGATAGTGGCCGATATTGGTCCACAAGCCTACCCGCTGCAACATGAGGACATTTTGGAAGGATTGGCCGCCTTAGACTTCTCCCAAATAAAATCCAGGGGAGAAGCAGAGGCCCAACTTTCCAAATATATTAAAGAAGAAGACACACGCTTGTTTGTTCTTAAAAATTTGTATCGGGACAAAAACAAAAAGCTGGCGCTCCGATTGAATTTACCAGTGTTGTCACAAAAAAATGAGGCAGTGGGGGAGGCGCTTGCAAAGGAAATTGTTTTTTCCGGCGATACGTTGTTCTTAAAAGGAAGCAATAGCAAATACATAAGGCCCCAAGATGAGGTTTTGATAAAAAAACATTTTCCAAATGCGCTTATTAAAGAAGTTTCGGATGCCGGCCATTGGCTCCACGCAGAAAATCCAGATGAATTTTATGATCTAAGTATGTCGTTCATCGAAAACAATTGACCACTTTCTTCCTTTGGCAGAAAAACGCTAACTTTCCTGAAAGTTAAATTCGTTTTAATGCTGCCCTTTTGAACATCCTTCTTAACTACCTTTAAAAGTCCGATTACTGATTAATTTGCTCCAATCATTATTTTGCAGATGAATCAGGCTTTTAAACTAAGGAAAGGACCAAATGAAAAGAACAATACTCTCCCTTTTGTTACTCGGGTTTTCAATGACGATAACCTACGCCGGCGGCTATCGGGTGAGCCTTCAGGGTCAAAAGGCGTTGGCAATGGGCCATACCGGGGTGGCCGTTATAAACAACAGTGAATCCGTATTTTTTAATCCGGCTGCTTTGGTTTATTTGGAAAACAGATGGGATTTCTCCGCAGGAATGCTTGGAGTATTTACCAATAGTGCCTATCAAAACACTGGGACTGGTGAAAATGCCCGATCTGATAATCCTATGGGAACACCATTTTATATATACGCCTCATACAAAGCTACGGACTGGTTGTCGGTTGGCCTAGGGATTTACACTCCTTACGGAAGCGAAGTGATCTATGAAAAAGATTGGTCGGGATCTCATCTTGTGAACAATATCGATTTAATGTCCATTTATTTTCAACCCACTGTTTCGGTCAAAATAAATGAGATTCTGAGTTTTGGAGGTGGCCCAATTTATGCAACTGGCTCGGTAAACTTCAATAGAAACCTAAATCGGACCCTTGCCGATATTGAAGGCAACCGCAGCAATGTTACGATCGATGCCTCTGGAATAACCGGCTGGGGATGGGTTGCCAGTGTTTTATTCAATCCTGCCAAAAATTTCCATATAGGAGCAACTTACCGCTCTAAAATAGACTTAGATGCAAAGGATGGGGACGCGACCTTTGAGAATATACCAAATTCTCCTCTGGCTCCTTTTCAAAATACAACCTTTAGCGCAAACCTGCCATTGCCGGCAGAAATGCTCCTCGGCCTGTCCTATGATTTTACTGAGCGTTTCACCTTTGCTTTTGATTACAACCGCGCATTCTGGAGTTCTTATAAAACGCTGGATATAGACTTTGCCGATCCAAATATTCCTGATTCCGAAAATCCTCGTAATTACAAAAACGCCTCCATTTATCGGTTTGGAGTTCAATATGATATTACCCAAATGTTTACGTTGCGTACAGGGTATTATTTTGATGAATCACCCGTGCGCGAAGGATATTTCGCGCCTGAGACTCCACGAAACGATAGTAGTAACTTTACAGCGGGCTTAACTATGAACATCAACAAAAAGCTGCAGTTGGATGCGTCTTTTCTCTATTCACATTACAAAGAATTGGAAGCATCCTACGATTTTTATTATGAAGAAGGAAATGCCGTCCCGTTTAAGGGAAGTTATAAATCCAATAGTTTTGTTGTGGGAGTGGGGCTTTCCTACAGTCTATAATCGAATATAACCATAATACAATGAAAAATGTTTTCAACTATATAATATTTCTATTCGCCTTTGGACTTATAAGTTGTGAGCCCGAGTTTGAAAACCCTGTAACGGACGAAGGTTTTTATAGCAGTGGTAAAATGGACGTTTCCAAACACGTTGCCATTGGAAGTTCTTTGTCCGCAGGATATGTCAGTGGCGCACTGTATAGAAAGGCCCAAGAACATAGTTTTCCAAATATATTGGCACAACAATTTGCGTTTGTTGGAGGGGAAGATTTTGACCAGCCGCTTATGGCCGATAATTTAGGGGGGTTAATGTTCCAAGGCATACAAATCCAACCCAACCGGCTGGTCTTGGCAATCGATGAAAATGGCAACCCCGTTCCCGTTAGGTTGAAAGGGACACCCACCACCGAAGTTTCAAATAGATTGAATGGTCCCTTCAATAACCTGGGTGTTCCCGGGGCAAAAAGTTTTCATTTAATGGCTGAAGGTTATGGGAATGTTTCAGGTGTATCCACGGGTGCCGCCAACCCTTATTTCGCACGTTTTGCAAGTAGCGACAATGCTAGTATTATTGGAGATGCCCTATCCCAAAACCCCACCTTTTTTAGTCTTTGGACCGGAAACAACGATATTTTGGGATATGCTACTTCCGGCGGAACCGGCAAGGATCAAACTGGAAATCCTGATCCAAATACGTATGGCCAGAATGATATTACCGATCCGAATGTATTTGCTTTAGTGTATGGCGAAATTGTTGATCAACTCACTGCAAACGGAGCAAAAGGAGTATTGATTAATATTCCCGAAATAAATTCCATCCCGTATTTTACAACTGTTCCCACAACCGCCATTCCTTTGGATGCTCCGACTGCAACCTTGTTGAATGCACAGTTCGAGGATTATAATAACCAAATCTTGCCAGCCCTGGCAGCAGCGTCTGTATTGACCCAAGAGGAAGCCCTCTTGCGAAAGATACATTACATCAGCGGACAAAATTACCCCATCATGACCGATGATGAACTGACCGATATTTCACAAATACTTCAAGAGCCACCATTTAATCTGTCTTCACAAACAGCTATTCTATTGGGCCAATTGCGCCAAGTAAAAGAAGATGACCTTATTGTATTGCCTGCCTCGTCCCAAATGGGAACAACTCCAGATCCAACAAATCCTCAAGGAATTGTAGGGGTAACCATTCCCCTGGGCGACGAACTGGTTTTGACCGCGGCTGAACAAGCTCGAATAAAGATAGCGAGTACTGCCTACAATGCAACAATCCAAACTGTGGCTGCTTCCAAAGGCCTGGCCCTTGTAGATTCAAGAGACGCTTTGTCAAGGTTGGCCAATGGCGGCATTCCGTACGATGGTGGAACCCTGACATCCCAATTCGTTGCCGGTGGCGCATTCTCACTCGACGGTGTGCATCCCACCCCGAGAGGTTACGCTTATATTACAAATTTGGTTATCCATGCAATCAATGAGGTTTATGATGCGACCATTCCCATAGTGAATATTGGCAACTATCCCACTATTTCAATATCCAATTGATCAAGACGATTTTAGATTTCTCTCCATAGCGTCTTCTATATTCATAAGAACCTTTTTGCCATAAAAATGCAGCTTCATAAATGTTTGTATAGTTAGCCAAAAAAAACGTACTTTTGCATCCCGAAATTCAGAAGAAAAGAAATGAATATTACTAAGAAAGACATTGATAATTTGAACGCTGTGTTGACAGTGGAGATTGAAAAAGACGATTATTCAGGCAAGGTCGAAAAAGTGCTGAACGATTATAGAAAAAATGCAAACATACCGGGTTTCCGAAAAGGGCATGTGCCTATGGGAATGGTTAAAAAACAATATGGAAAAGCAGTTTTGGTGGAAGAAGTAAACAAATTGCTCCAAGATGCGCTACAAAAATTCCTCGCCGAGGAGAAATTGGATATTCTCGGAAATCCGCTTCCAAAGAACGAAGCTGAAATTAATTGGGACGCAGACGAATATTCCTTTGAGTTCGAACTTGGATTGGCCCCAAAATTCAATGTTGATTTAAAAGCCAAGGAAATCACACATTACAAAATAGTTGCGGATGATAAAATGGTGGACAACCAAGTCAAGACAATCCGCAAACAATACGGAAAATTGATTTCCAAAAAAGAGGTCGACAAAGGTGATGAGATAACTGGAACTCTTACTTCATCTGAAAAAGATATTGAAAAAAAGACCACCATATCCACTGACGCCATTGACGGCAAAGAACAGCTTGAAAGTCTGTTGGGAGCAAAGGTTGGCGATACCATTACGCTCAGAACAAAAGATATGTTTGCCGATGCCCACGACAACCAAAAATATTTTGGGGTCTCACATGACGATGCCCACGGACTGGACATTGAGGTTTCTTTTAATATAGAAGAAATAAACACCCGAGAAATGGCCGAACTGAACCAAGAATTATTTGACAAAATATTTGGTGAAGGTGTTGTGACTTCCGAAGAAGAATTGAAAGCCAAAATTAAAGAAGATGCAGAAGCGCAATTTGTACAACAAAGCGATCAGAAATTATTGGACAATATTGTGGATTCTCTCATTGAAAACACAAAATTTGATCTTCCGGATGCCTTTTTGCAGCGGTGGATAGCAATGTCTGGCGAAACAAGATTGTCTGAGGAAGAAGCAAAAAAAGAATATGACAATAGTGAGAAAGGTCTTCGCTATCAATTGATAGAAGGAAAACTGCGTACGGAGAACAATCTTCAGGTAACTTTTGACGAGTTGAAAGACTATTCAAAAAACATGATCAAAGTTCAAATGGCACAGTTTGGCCAAATGGATCCTTCAGAAGAGGAGCTTGAATCCATTGCGGCACGGATTCTTTCCAACCGGGAAGAAGTGGAACGCTTGAACGAACAATTGGGCACGAGTAAAATGCTCAATTTCTTTAAAGAAAATGTAAGCCTGAAAACCGAGGAAATCACCTACGATAAATTCATTGAGGAGGCCTACGCCTAATCCAACGTAGAATTAAGTATCTTTAGGCGTTGGAATTTATTTAGATTTAACGCCTTTTTAATTCCTGCGGAAACTGAATTATGAATAAGTAGGTTTCTGCAAGTTAAACAAACATACATTTATGGACTACAGTAAAGAATTCAAAAAATTCGCAATTAAGGACCAAGGGGTCAATAGCATGTATTACGACAAAATTATTAGTAGTATGATGCCGATGAACTTTACTCCCAATATTATTGAAGAACGCCAAATGAACGTTGTTGCGATGGACGTTTTCTCTCGCCTTATGATGGACCGAATAATTTTTCTGGGAACGGCAATCAATGATTCGGTTGCGAATATAGTTCAGGCCCAACTTTTATTTTTGGCAAGTGCTGATGCTTCCCGAGATATCCAGATTTACATCAATTCACCTGGGGGAAGTGTCTATGCAGGTCTTGGTATTTATGATACAATGCAATTCATCAACCCCGATGTGGCAACTATTTGTACAGGAATGGCAGCTTCTATGGGCGCCGTCCTTTTATGTGCTGGCGAAAAGGGAAAACGAAGCGGTTTAACGCACTCCCGTATAATGATTCACCAACCTCTCGGTGGTGCCCAAGGCCAAGCAAGTGATATTGAGATCACAGCCAAGGAAATTGTTACCTTAAGAGAGGAACTTTATAACATTATTGCACACCACACTGGCCAGACTTACGAAAGAGTATATGAAGATAGCGATCGCGATTATTGGATGAAATCCGATAAAGCCCTAGAATACGGAATGATAGATGAAATATTGACGAAAACCACGTCAAGAATATAATTCAGAAAGAAGAACTTATGTCGAAAGAAAATTTGGAATGCTCATTTTGTGGCCGCAAAAAACCGGAAACCAGCTTGTTGATCGCAGGACTGGATGCCCATATTTGCGATCGATGTATTGAGCAAGCCCACGGAATTGTGGTGGAAGAAGCACAGCATTCAAAAAATCCTGAGCTTTCCACAGATTTGATGCTGAAGAAACCAAAGACAATAAACGCTTTTCTGAACGATTATGTCATCGGGCAGGAACACACCAAGAAAGTGATGTCCGTTGCGGTGTACAACCATTACAAAAGACTATTGCAACCAAAGAGTGATGATGATATTGAGATACAAAAAAGCAATATTATCATTGTGGGCCAGACCGGAACTGGAAAAACCCTGATTGCAAAAACCATTGCCCGAATGCTCAACGTGCCCTTGGCCATTGTCGATGCCACGGTGTTGACGGAGGCAGGCTATGTGGGCGAAGATGTTGAAAGCATATTGACGCGATTGCTTCAAGCAGCTGATTACAACCTTGAAAAGGCTGAAAATGGAATTGTTTTTATCGATGAAATCGACAAAATCGCACGTAAGAGCGACAATCCTTCAATAACCCGTGATGTCAGTGGCGAAGGGGTTCAACAAGCTTTATTGAAACTGTTGGAGGGCACCACCGTCAATGTTCCACCAAAAGGGGGAAGAAAACATCCAGACCAAAAATTTATTGAAGTCAATACCGAAAATATCCTCTTTATTGCTGGGGGTGCATTTGATGGAATAGAACGTCACATTTCCCGCAGGTTGAACTTGCAAGCCGTTGGATTCACCGCTTCCTCAAAAGGGAATGAGGTAGGAGTGGACAATATGCTGCGATATATTATCCCTAAGGATCTAAAAGATTTTGGTTTGATCCCTGAAATCATCGGACGCCTTCCAGTGCTTACCTATATGAACCCTTTGGACAAAGAGACCTTGCGGGCCATTCTAACGCAACCCAAAAATGCAATCATCAAGCAATACAAAAAATTGTTTGAAATGGATGGAATCGAGTTTGAGATAACCGATGAAGCTCTGGATTTTATCGTTGAACAAGCCATTGAATACAAACTCGGCGCCCGCGGACTTCGTTCGCTTTGTGAAGCGGTTTTAACCGATGCTATGTATGAATTGCCAGGAACTGATGAAAAATCAATCCAGGTAACCAAAGAATATGCTGAGGAAAAACTCAATAAATCAAGCTTAAAAAAGTTGAAAGCAGTTTCTTAAAACCACATTAGAAAGGCAATAAGAAAAGCGTTGCCTCTCTATTTCAATTCATAATTTGAAGTCATAACTGATAATTATCATTTCCCAAATTTAAAAAAGCCCAAACGATCGCAAGGACCATTTGGGCTTTCTTCATTATGGTGTTTAATCAACTTACATCATTCCCGGCATTCCACCGCCCATTCCTGCTGGCATTCCGCCTCCAGAATTTTCATCCTTGATGTCAACCAAGGCACATTCGGTGGTTAGAATCATTCCGGCAACCGATGCCGCGTTCTCAAGCGCAATGCGTGTTACTTTCTTTGGATCGATAATCCCTGCTTTTAGCATATCGACATAGGTTTCGCTTTTGGCGTCATAACCGAAGTTTTTCTCGCCTTCCAAGACCTTGTTGATCACTACGGAGCCTTCGCCACCGGCATTCTGTACGATGGTGCGAAGTGGGGATTCAATGGCGCGAGCCACAATCTGGATCCCAGTTGCTTCGTCCAAGGTTTCTGTGGTAATCGTTTTAAGTACCTCAATGGCACGGACCAATGCAACACCACCTCCGGCAACAATGCCTTCCTCAACGGCGGCGCGGGTTGCGTGAAGCGCATCGTCCACACGGTCTTTTTTCTCTTTCATTTCAACCTCAGAAGCAGCCCCAACATAAAGAACGGCAACGCCACCGGCCAATTTGGCCAAACGCTCTTGTAATTTTTCTTTGTCGTAATCGCTTGTAGTGGTTTCGATCTGTGCTTTAATCTGGTTCACACGTCCTTTGATGTCGTCTTTGTTTCCAGAACCATTCACGATGGTTGTATTGTCTTTGTCGATGGTAATGGTTTCCGCAGAACCCAACATGTCAATAGTCGTATTTTCCAAAGTGAACCCTCGCTCCTCAGCAATTACGGTTCCTCCAGTCAAAATCGCGATGTCCTCAAGCATTGCTTTTCTTCTATCGCCAAAACCGGGCGCTTTAACGGCCGCAATTTTCAATGAGCCGCGAAGTTTGTTTACAACCAATGTGGCCAAAGCTTCCCCGTCAACATCTTCAGCAATGATCAATAAGGATTTCCCTTGTTGTGCCACTGGCTCCAAGATGGGAAGTAGATCCTTCATGGAAGAGATTTTCTTGTCGTAAAGCAAAATCATTGGGTTCTCCAATTCTGTTTGCATTTTCTCAGTATCGGTTACGAAATATGGAGAAAGATACCCTCGGTCAAATTGCATTCCTTCAACCACGTCAACATAGGTTTCGGTTCCTTTTGCTTCCTCAACGGTAATTACACCTTCTTTTCCAACCTTTCCGAATGCTTTTGCTATCAGCTCCCCGATAACATCGTCGTTGTTGGCAGAAATGGAAGCGACCTGCTTTATCATTTCCGATGAATTGCCAACTGTGGTGGTCTGTTTTTCAAGGTTCGCAACAATGGCTTCTACAGCTTTGTCTATGCCGCGTTTCAAATCCATTGGGTTGGCTCCGGCAGCTACATTTTTAAGTCCCTCAGCAACAATCGCCTGAGCAAGGACAGTAGCAGTAGTGGTTCCATCACCTGCAAGATCATTGGTTTTGGAAGCAACTTCCTTGACCATTTGTGCCCCCATGTTTTCAAGGTTATCTTCCAATTCAATTTCCTTTGCAACGGTAACACCGTCCTTGGTCACTTGTGGCGCACCAAAAGACTTGCCGATGATAACGTTACGTCCCTTGGGACCCAAGGTTACTTTTACTGCATTTGCCAATGCGTCAACGCCACGTTTAATACTGTTACGGGCTTCAATGTCGAATACTATATCTTTTGCCATATTTAAATGTTTTTAAACTTTAGGTTAAACTTTAATTTTAAGTGATTTTTTTGTAAATATTAGATTATGGCCAAAATATCATCTTCGCGCATAATCAAATAATCCGTGCCGTCAAATTTAAGTTCACTGCCGGAATATTTTCCGTAAAGAACCGTGTCGCCAACTTTCACGGTCATTTTGTGGTCTTCTTTGCCATTTCCCACAGCGACTACTGTGCCTTTTTGCGGTTTCTCCTTTGCGGAATCAGGGATGTAGATACCAGAAGCGGTTTTGGTTTCTGCTTCTTGTGGCTGGACCAATACGCGGTCTGCAAGCGGTTGAATTTTTACTGCCATTTTCACTTATTTTTTAATGTTAAACTGATTTTAATGCTTGCCTGCTAATTGGCAGAAACTGTGCCACTCAAATAGGACTGACAGTTTATGGAATAAAATTGTCAACTTGTCAGAATTTTGGGTTTTGATCCCTTTTTGAATGCGTGAAAATAATTTTCGAAATTTTGTTTTTTTAAGATAACTTATAGTTGAGCAAAAGCCTCCGAATATTCAGGCCTTTCAGATAATTGTGGAACAGCTTTTCTCCATAAAAAAAGCCAACTCGTTTTGAGCTGGCCTGAAGTTTCTTATCAATAGAAAATCTATTCTTGACTGCCGGTTGCAGGTTGTGCGGGGGTCTCCGTGGTAGGTACCGCTGGAAGCGCATTTGGATCAAAAGTTTTGGAATCCATGCTTCTTTCTCCCATAATAAAAACATTTGAAAACAAAATTAGGACCAACATAATTGTGGCCAAAGTCCAAGTGCTCTTGTCCAAAAAGTCACTGGTTTTCTGCACCCCGCCTATCTGGGCACCACCGCCGCCTCCAAAAGAGGATGAAAGTCCGCCTCCTTTTGGATTTTGGACCATTATAACTACGACCAATAAAAAGGCCACGATCATTATTAAAAATAAAAATATTGTAAACGTACTCATGATTGTTCTGAATTAATCAATTTTTCTATTGCCCGAATTTGGTCTGCAAAGAAACCAC
>CAZMDY010000008.1:0-29889 GCA_964565295.1 uncultured Aequorivita sp.
GCCGTAAATCATTTTGCGAAGAATGACAATTTTGAGGAAACCGCTTTTATGAATGAAGTAATCGACAATCCGGATCTATTGCCCGAATTCCGCCATTACAAATCCGAAAAAGCCCCAAAGTACAAAATTGAGGACCTGACAACTTTTCCCATTGCCAACAACGCCGTTACAGCCGCCCGGAAAAAAATAAAAAACGTAATTAACCTCGATACCAATATCCAGATCAAAATGGATTTTATCAATCCGGAAAGTGCGGAAAAGTTTGTTGAAAAAGGTTGGGACGAAGAAAAACAGATGTATTATTACTTAGTGTATTTTAACAAAGAAGAGAAAAGTTGAACCAACAGAAGCGCTTGTGATTGAAATCCCCATCGCAGTTGAAATTTAAGAATTTAATTGATACTTTTATGGTTTGATCTTTAATTCCATCTATCGAACAATTGAAAACTAATTTATAATATGAATGTTTGATTGTACCGGATTATAAATACTTTAACCACGAAGTTAGCAGGTTCAAAAAGCCCTGATTCTTGATTTACATGAAATTTCAGCAACTTCTTATGTTCTTTCTACTGGTTTCCTCAAATGTTTCCGCACAGATAGTTGGAAAGGTTACGGAACCAGAAGGCGAACCGTTGCCGTACGTAAACATCTATCTTAAGAACAGCTATACCGGAACCACCACTAATGAGGACGGGAATTACTCCCTGAACATTTCCCAAGAAGGGGAATATCGGGTCGTTTTTCAATATTTGGGCTATAAATCGGTCACAAAAACAATTTCGCCCACTACTTTTCCCTATATCCTGAACGTTTCGCTTGAAGCGGAAACCACGAGCTTAGATGAGGTTATTTTGAACACCGAGGAGGATCCTGCTTATGAAATAATCCGTAGAACTATAGCTCAGCGCAAGGAAAACTTGGAGAAAATGAGTGAATTTACCGCCGATTTTTATTCACGGGGAATTTGGCGCGTAAAGGACATTCCAGAAAAAATATTTGGACAGGAAGTTGGCGATTTCGAAGGAGCGCTCGATTCCACCCGGACGGGAATTGTTTATCTGTCAGAAACCATTTCAGAAATTGCATATCAAAAACCGGATAGATTCACCGAAAAGATCATCGCCAGCAAAGTCAGTGGAAATGATAACGGATTCAGTTTCAACAGTGCCCAAAGTGCAAATCTTTCATTCTATGAAAATACAATTGAAATAAACATGGCTTTGGTTTCTCCCATCGCCAATAATGCAATGGGATATTATAAGTACAAATTGGACGGTGTTTTTTATGAAGGATCAAAACTCATCAATAAAATAGAAGTCATTCCTCGGCGGCCAAAGGATCGGGTTTGGCATGGCTACCTGTATATTGTAGAAGATGATTGGCAAATTTATGGCATAGACCTATCAACCACTGGCGCTGCTATACAAATCCCTTTTGTAAGTGATTTGACCGTAAAACAAAATTTCAAATTCGATCCACAAAATGATTTCTGGGTAAAAATATCACAGACTATCGACTTTGGATTTGGATTGTTGGGAATGAAAGGAGATGGCCGGTTTACGGCGGTTTACTCCAATTATGATTTCAACCCGGAATTTACAAAGAGAACATTCACAAACGAAGTTCTTTCCTTTGAAGATGGGGCCAACAAAAAGGACAGTTTGTTTTGGAAGGGAATCCGCCCCGTTCCGCTTACCGATGAAGAATTGAAAGACTACGTAAGGCGCGACAGTATTCAAGTGCTCCGGCGTTCAAAACCTTATTTGGATTCATTGGATAGCGCATCGAACAAAGTAGGTTTTTTAAGTCCCCTTATGGGCTATACCTATAAAAATTCATACAAAAAATGGTCTGTTGGATACGATGGGCCTTTGACCACCATCAATTTCAATACTGTCCAAGGTTGGAAAGGCAATGCCGGGCTATTTTTCCGAAAATGGTATGATGAAAACCAAACCAATCTAATTTCCGCTGCCATAAACGCAGATTACGGCCTTGCTGAAGACCGATTACGGTTTGAGGGGTTTATTCTTCGGAATTTCAATTGGAAGGACAAACTTCGGTTTTGGATCAGTGGCGGCAGCAAGGTTTCCCAATTCAACGCTTCAGAACCGATTTCCCCTTTGATCAACATGATCTCCACGCTCACTTTTGAACGGAATTATATGAAACTATATGAGCTGAATTATGGCCGAATTGGATATAGCCAAGAGATTTTCAACGGTCTTCATTTTACTGCCGTTGTGGGATATGAAAACAGGAAACCACTTTTCAATAACACGGACTACGTAATGATCCCAAATGAGGATGTAAGCTACTCAAGTAACAATCCTTTAGCTCCGCTTGACTTCGAAAATGCCGCTATTTCACCACACAATATCGTGAAAACCAATATAACTGCCCGAATTAATTTTGCGCAGAAATATTATTCAAATCCAGATATGAAATTCAATATTGGCGACAATAAATTTCCAACCCTAACTTTGAGTGTGGAAAACGGGGCCGCGCCAACCCAAAGCCGCTATGACTACACCCATTTTCAAGGAAGGTTGACCCAAAGCCTTTCATGGGGGAACAAAGGTGAATTTCTGTATAATTTAAAAGGAGGAACCTTTGCCAACAAAGATGGAATTTCGTTTGTGGACTATAAGCATTTCAATGGAAACCAGACCCGGGTGGGCACTGCTCCCAATTATACCAATGTGTTCAATTTGATGCCCTATTATCAGTTCAGCACCAATAAAAGTTATTTTGAAGGCCATCTCGAACACGATTTTAGAGGTTGGATTCTCGGAAAAGTGCCGGGGATCAACCAACTCAATTTCAATTTGATCATTGGTGCACATCTTTTGTCCATTGAAGATCAAAAACCTTATTCTGAATTTTCAGTTGGATTGGACAACCTTGGTTTTGGCAAATTCCGTTTTCTCCGGATCGATTATGTCCGGTCCTATTACCAGGGAGGAAATATGGGTGCATTTATTTTTGGGCTGAAGTTTTTGGATATTGTTAGCCCATAATTGTCCATTCATTTTTTATTTGAAAGAATTTTAGACTGCCACCATTTGTCGAAATCGGTATATATTTCGATATTTTAAAGACTTATATAATTTCTTAACTTATGTCAATGGAACATTTCACGGGCTAAGCCTATCTTTGTGTAACCTGGGTAGAAGGATTGAAAAACATATCTTGAAACTTACCTTGGTCCAGCAAAACAGTTGTAAATTAAAAATATGAAAAATATGAAAGTATCCATTTGGTCGGATGTCAGGTGTCCGTTTTGTTATATCGGCAAGCACAAATTTGAAAAAGCATTGGAACAATTCCCTAATAAATCGCAGGTGGAAATGGTTTGGCACAGCTTTGAATTGGATCCCTCCCTAAGGACCGATCCCGAAAAAAACACCTTGGACCATCTCGCAGAAAGCAAGGGCATCAGCCGAACCCAAGCGGAAGAAATGACCCAACACGCAGTTCGCGCTGCACAGGAGGTTGGGCTGGAACTCAATTTTGATACAGCTGTAGTGGCTAATTCTTTTCAATCCCATAAATTGATCCAACTGGCCAACAGCAAAAACCGCGGTAATGATGTTAAAGAAGCCTTGTTTAAAGCGCATTTTTCAGAAGGACTGAACATAGACGACAAAGAAACACTTGTTCAAATTGGAGTTTCCAAGGGAATTGACAGAGAAACCGTAGAGCAAGCACTGGACTCTGATGATTTTTCATCCAAAGTAAGAGCAGACCAAAAACAAGCGCAGGCATTTGGAATCAGAGGTGTGCCGTACTTTGTGTTTAATGACAAATACGCTGTATCCGGAGCGCAGCCGACAGAGGTTTTTCTGGAAGTGTTGGAGAAAAGTTGGGATGAATTTAAGGAAGGAAACAAAATTGTGGAACTGAATAGCGGAGATGCTTGCTCCCCAGAGGGAAATTGTGACTAAAAATGAAAGCGATTTTAATATAACAATCCAATTAAGAACCAAAACCCATGGATAAAACAGACTCAAATACAAATAAGGACAGCTATATAATTCCTGAACAAACACGGATAGGCCACGTACATTTAAAAGTGTCCAATTTAGAACAATCCCTGAATTTTTATCGCGATCTGTTGGGCTTTGAGGTCACCACAATGTATGGCGACCAAGCAGCGTTCCTCTCGGCTGGAGGATACCATCACCATATTGGGCTGAACACTTGGAACAGTAAGGATGCTCCTGCTGCGCCGCGGTATGGCGTAGGATTGTACCATACGGCAATTGTTTTTCCAACCCGGAAGGATTTGGCTGTAATTTTTGACCGACTTCAACGTGCGCAGTATCCTTTTACTGGTACATCCGATCATGGAGTGTCGGAAGCTTTGTACTTGGATGATCCCGACGGAAATGGGGTTGAGCTATATTGGGACCGTCCGAAGGAACAATGGCCACATCATCCTGATGGCTCCCTTAATATGTACACGAGAGCACTGGATCTACAGAATTTGTTAAAAGAACTGGATGAAAAATAAATTGGATCTGCCTTAAATCCAACTACATTTTCAAAAGCATTTCTTGATTTAAAAAATTTGTATCCTATGTTTATTTCCCTGTAGATTTCTTCCGTTTTCTGAAAAAGTCAAAAACAAACCAAGCAACTACAAGGATCACAAAATACATTAAATATGATACAGGTTTCCCACTTCCACCAACGGTGGTAAAGACGCGCTCCCAGCGCACTTTTTTGTTGATTCCGTCCCAACTCATCCAGACAAACACCGGTTTTCCAACTACATGGTTAAAGGGAACATAGCCCCAAGTTCGGGCATCTTCGCTATTGTTTCGGTTGTCGCCCATCATCCAGTAATAATCCATCTTAAAGGTATATTCAGAAATAGGATTACCGTTCAATAGCACTTCGGTTCCGTTTTGGGTTATGGTGTTTTCAATTCCCATTTCACTTCCCTCATAAACCTCGATTATCCTTTTGTAAAACGGAATTGACTGAGCATCAATGGCCACAGTAGCTCCTCTTTGGGGAATATATAGAGGTCCCAAGAAATCGTTGTTCCAAGGATAATAGCTGTTGTACGGAAAAATCCTCTGATCCCATTCACCTTGTTTAGCTTTTAGAGGAATCACCTCTAAAACACTGGGATTATTTTTCATTATCTCCAAGGATTCTTCCGAAATGGCTGTGAAATAGTAAATGCTGTTCTGTTGATCATATTCATACCCATCCGTGATATCATAACGATCCAAAAGCAATCGTGGATTTAGCTGACCGTTGGTCCTCATCGCGTAGCGAAACTGAAGTTTTGCCCGATCCGGCAACTGATTTTTGGCTCCGTTTATATATACATAGCCTCCGCGGACTTCCAAGGAATCGCCTGGAAGTCCAACGGCGCGTTTCACATAGTTTGATTTTTTATCTATTGGCTTGTAGTAATACTTTCCATCTCCATATTGTTGGAATGCATTAACCGTGTCCACTGGCCAATTGAATACAACTATATCATTTTGTTTAATACTTTGAAAACCAAGAAAACGAAAATAAGGATATTGTGGTTCAGGGAGATACGACTTTTTACGGATAAGAGGAATCGTATCGTGCACCATAGGGAACGATATTGCGGTTTTTGGTGCACGGGCTCCATAATGGAATTTGCTTACAAAGAGAAAATCACCGACCAAGAGCGTTTTTTCTAGGGAAGAGGTTGGGATTGTGAACGGCTGCATTACATAGGTGTGCACAATTGTGGCGGCCACCACCGCAAAGAGAATAGAGCTGACCCATTCGCCTGTGGAGGTTCGGGGTTTTAGGCTCCTGCTTTCAATATGGGAAACCTCTTGGGTGTAATTGATATAATAGATATATAGGCCAAAGGTGATCAGGACCAGCACCGTATCAGTGGTGGAATTGCGACCAAAACTGCGCAAAGTTTCTACCCAAATCACTGGAAACATAATCAAGTTTACGATGGGCACAAAAAGAAGAATGGTCCACCACCGTGGGCGATTGATTATTTTCATCAAAACTACCGCATTGTATACGGGTACTGCGGCTTCCCAAGCCTTTCTGCCAGCAATTTGATACAATTTCCAGGTTCCGGCAAAATGGATCAACTGAACAATCAAAAAAAATGCAAACCAACCTGTCCAACTCATAATGAATCCTCACCACAACTCCCTGAGGAAATTGTGGACGTTTTTAAATTATTAATAATTTTCAATCTTAAATCTTATTTTGATGAACTTTAAGCTCAAATTCCCAGAACATCGTTCATAGTAAAAACACCTTTTTTATTCAATAGCCACTCTGCCGCCGTAATTGCACCGAGGGCAAACCCATCTCTGGAATGTGCTTCGTGGGACAGGGAAATGGAATCGATTGATGATTTATAAGATACGATATGAGTTCCTTTAACATCTTCTTCCCGATTTGCCTTTATGCCCAAAACATTTTCTTCGGAAGAATCCAGTTTCCAAGAATCCTTATGGCTGTGTTCCAAAATTTTATCTGCAATTGCAATGGCCGTACCGCTGGGCGCATCCTTCTTTTGAAGATGGTGCACTTCTTCTATTGAAACATTATAATTTTTCCATTGAGTCATCAGTTTTGCTGCGTATTCGTTTAATTTAAAAAACAAATTGACCCCGATACTGAAGTTTGGCGCATAGATGAAGCTTCCGTTACGTTTTTTACACAGTTTTTCCATTTCGTCATACTGATCAAGCCATCCTGTAGTTCCGCAAACAATTGGTATCCCGGCTTCAAAAGCTTTGGATATATTGCCCACTGCGGCTTCGGGCGAAGAAAATTCAATGGCCATATCAGCATCTTCAAATTTTCCTTCGACTGAATCCTTGGAATTTTTATAAACAATGGAATGGCCTCTTTCCAATGCTAGTTGTTCAATCGTTTTTCCCATTTTTCCGTATCCGAGAAGCGCTAATTTCATAAATTTCCTTTCTGTGTTCAGCTTTCTATGCTTACTCTATTTTAATTTAAAAGTCAACGACATGCCGTATTGAGGCTGTGCGTTCAAAGGATCAAGCCCAAAATTAGGTTTGAGCGAAAGGTCTTCAGTGACCTCGTATTGCCTTAAATGGGCCTCCACGTTGGCATCGATGATGTTCGCCAAATAAAAAACAGCGGTTACGATGATGCTGTAGCTCTTATTTCTTTGTGCCGATTTTTGCGCGTTGATCAACCTATCACTGGAGATGACCGGATCATTTCCGTCGCCATAGAATTCGTCGTCAGTGTAGCCCGCAAGTCGGCGTTTGTAGGCATCCCTAAATCTGTTGTAATCTTTGTCCTGTTGATTGTAAAAATAAACCCCAGCGGCCATTCCTGCATATATGATAGGTATTTTCCAATAACTTTTATTGTAAGCTTGGCCCAATCCGGGCAATACGGCAGAATAAAAAGCAGCTCGGGAAGGCGCCAAAGGCTCGTATTCCACTTTTGAAAACACGGTTTCTTCTTCCAAGAGCAAACGATCCTCACTTTTTACTATTAGGGAATCGGAAACCTGTGCCAAGGTTGGAATGGCAAGCAGTAAAAAAAAAATATATCTAAACTTATCTGCCACTTTTTATTAGCTTCAAAATACGATTGAAGTCTTCTTGGTTTTTAAATGGAACAACCAATTGGCCTTTGCCCGATTTGGAGGTTTTTACCTCAACTTTACTCTCAAACAAATCGGTCAACTCTTTTTTTGCCTTTTTGGCGAAAGGAGGAATTTCAGATTTTATCCGTGTCGATTTTTGGTCTGGATTTTTATAGTGCCGTACTATGGATTCGGTTTCGCGTACGGAAAGGTTTTGGCTGAGTATTTTTTCATAAATATCCAATTGGTGGCTCAAATCCTCGATGTTGATCAGCGCACGACCGTGGCCCATACTTATAAAACCGTCGCGCATTCCGGTTTGGATAATTGGATCTAATTTCAACAACCGGAGATAATTTGCAATTGTAGATCGGTTTTTCCCTACCCTTTCACTTAATTCCTCTTGGGTAACATTAATTTCCTCTATCAACCTATGATATGAAAGTGCTATTTCAATGGGATCCAAATCCTGTCGTTGGATATTCTCCACCAAAGCCATTTCCAAGGATTCTTGGTCGTTGGCAATTCGTATGTATGCGGGAACCGTCTTTAATCCGATCAATTTTGAAGCGCGAAAACGTCGTTCCCCACTAACCAATTGATATTTATCAAAATCCAATTTTCTGACGGTAATGGGCTGGATTACACCGAGTTCCTTAATGGACGATGCGAGTTCCCGTAAGGATTCTTCATTGAAACTGCTTCTTGGCTGGAAGGGGTTAACTTCAATACTGCTCAGTTCCAGCTCAACAATACTGCCCACCACCTTGTCGGCATTCTTGTCATTTACAGATTTTATATCGTTGGATGGATCTTTCAATAATGCTGAAAGACCTCGGCCAAGTGCTTGTTTCTTAGTTGCTTTCGCCATTTATTCTTTTTCGTTTTTCTCTATTAGCTCAAGGGCCAAACTTAAATAATTTTCCGCGCCTTTGCTCGCTGCGTCATAACTGATTATGCTTTCCCCATAGCTGGGCGCTTCACTCAAACGAACATTGCGTTGAATGATTGTATCAAAGACCATTTCATCAAAATGCTTTTTCACTTCCTCCACTACTTGATTTGAAAGTCGTAGGCGAGAATCGTACATAGTGAGCAACAGTCCTTCAATATCCAAATTTTGATTATGGATTTTTTGGACACTTTTAATAGTATTCAGCAGCTTGCCAAGACCTTCCAAGGCAAAATATTCACATTGGATTGGGATAATTACAGCGTCAGCGGCCGTTAGGGCATTCAAGGTCAACAATCCGAGCGATGGTGCACAATCAATAATTATATAATCATATACTTCTTTCAGGCCTTCAATGGCTGTTTTTAGCATATATTCCCTGTTTTCCACATCTACCAACTCAATTTCAATGGCCACAAGATCAATGTGTGATGGGATCAAATCCAGATTGGGGGAACTTGTGGATACAATGGCATCTTTAGCACTGGCACTGTGCTCAAGCAGCTGATAGGTTCCAATATCCACTGTTTCCACATCAATGCCGAGACCCGATGTGGCATTGGCCTGTGGATCTGCATCGATGAGAAGCACTTTTTTTTCTAAGACACCCAAGGATGCCGCCAAATTTACGGAGGTAGTGGTCTTTCCCACTCCTCCTTTTTGATTTGCAATTGCAATAATCTTACCCATTGATCAGCTTGGAATTTTAGCCGATAAAAGTACAATTATTTATGTGGATAGAAAATGATTTTTGTTAACAGAAATGGTTCACAATTTGAAATTGGAATCTATTTTGGTTCTATCCAAAACACTTCGAAAACCTCTTTGATGGGCACTTACAGTCTTCTAAAGCCCTGTAGACTACGATTTGTTTTCGTTGTTCCGGATTGCCTGTTGATAAGTCTCCCACATTTTTTCAGGGATTTCTTCCAAAAGATTGAATTGGCCTGCACCTTTAAGCCACTCGCCCCCATCCATTACAATCACTTCCCCGTTGATAAATGCCGAGAAATCGGATATAAGATAGGCAGCGAGATTGGCCAGTTCCTGATGGTTTCCCACTCGTTTCAAAGGAACTTTTTCGGCAAGGTTGAATCGATCTTGTAAATCGGCGGGCATCAATCGTTCCCAAGCCCCCTTGGTAGGAAAAAGGCCAGGAGCAATGGCGTTGGAACGGATTCCATATTTCGCCCATTCCACCGCAAGGGATTTTGTCATCGCCAGGACTCCTGCTTTTGCCGCCGCGCTGGGAACTACATAGGCAGAGCCAGTAAAGGCATAGGTGGTAACTATGTTCAGGATTGTTTTATTGGTTTCCCGTTTATCAATCCAGTGTTTTCCAAAGGCAAGCGTACAATTTTTTGTTCCTTTTAAAACGATATCGATGATAGTGTCGAAGGCATTCGCAGAAAGTCTTTCCGTGGGCGAAATAAAATTTCCAGCGGCATTGTTCAACAGTGCATCTACGATTCCAAATTCAGCTGTGGATTTTTTCACCAATGCCTCAACTTCTTTATAATTTCGGACATCGCATTGTAATGGTAGCACGGTGCCACCAAATTGGGATTCGAGCTCTTCCTTGGCGCTATAAAGTTTATCAATGTTTCGAGAAGTTATTACCACATTGGCTCCCAATTCCAAAAAATAGGCTGTCATCGCTTTGCCAAGGCCACTTCCACCACCGGTAACCACAACTGTTTTGTTCTTCAAAGCATCATCGCGAAGCATTTTTTTTGAAAATTCCATAACCATTTCGTTAGAGTGAAAACATTTCGGGCGCAGTTCGTAAAGATACTTTATTTTGGAGACTGCAAGGGAGTATTATCACCTTTGGTTCTGAATCTTTGGTTTACCAAATAGTAAACACTGATTTTTTTAGATTCGATTGGCTTAGGGTCTTCGAATTATTAAAAACTCTTTAATAAGTTTAAGGTTGGGAAGGGCTCTTTGTGCAAAATTAATTTATTTTTGCTGCAAACCGATTATTTTTATGTTAGGAGCCATACTTTCAGGAATTGTATTTGCCCTTATTCTTGTCTTTTTTGGAAGATTCTTAAAGCGTCGATTTTCTGTTTGGTTTGCCGCCGTTCCATTGGGTATCTTCTTATACTTTTTGCAGTATATCGATCCCATTTCCCAAGGAAAGATTGTAACACAAAATATCACTTGGTTGCCGACATTCGGGGTAAATCTTGATTTCACTCTGGATGGTCTCTCACTGATTTTTACGCTATTGATAAGCGGAATAGGGTTTCTGGTTTTTGCCTACGCTTCAGAGTATCTCAAAGGGAATGCGTATTTGGATCGTTTTTACGGCTATCTCGGATTGTTTATGTCGGCTATGCTGGGTGTTGTTCTGTCTGACAATCTCATCACTTTGTTTATGTTTTGGGAGCTTACCAGTATAAGTTCATTTTTCTTGATTGGTTTTAACAATACCGATAAGGGTTCGCGTAGATCGGCTATTATGGCACTTTCCATAACTGGTTTTGGCGGGGTGCTGTTTTTGGGTTTTGCGCTTCTGATGGGTAGTGTTTCGGGCGCTTATAGTATTTCGCAGATTTTGGATTCGAAAGATATCATCGCCCAGAGCACTTATTATATTCCAATAGTATTTTTGTTGTTTGGCGCGGCATTTACCAAATCGGCCCAGTTTCCGTTCCACTTTTGGCTTCCGGGGGCAATGCGAGCTCCAACTCCTGTCTCCACTTATCTACATTCCGCTACGATGGTAAAAGCGGGTGTGTATTTATTGATGCGCTTTACACCCATCCTGAGCGGACCGGAAATATGGCATTATTCACTGATCATAGTTGGAGGATTTACCATGGTTTATGCTGCTTTTCAAATATTCTTTAAAACCGATTTAAAAGCCATTTTGGCCTATTCCACAATTTCAGCGCTTGGGGTAATGGTGTTCCTCACCGGGATGGGCACTCAAGAAGCGTTATTGGCCGCATGCATTTTTATCGTAGTGCATGCGCTTTACAAAGCTGCTTTATTTTTGATTACCGGAATTATTGACCACGAAACCCACACGAGAGATGTCGTCAAATTATCCGGATTGCGAAAAGTAATGCTTCCTATTGCCATATTCGGTTTTCTTGCAGCCTTATCCAGTGCCGGAATCCCACCTACTTTCGGATTTGTCGGAAAAGATTTGATCTATGAATCCACCCTAAATATGGGAGATTGGAGTGTTGTGCTCACCACCGTAGCGGTAATTACAAACATCCTGTTGCTTTATGCTGGTTTTTTGGTCGGCATCAAACCCTTTGTTGGCCCGCTGCCCGAAGAGTACAATAAAGTTTCACTTCCCCACTATTTGCTTTGGATCCCTCCTGCTATATTGGCTTTTCTGGGATTACTTCTTGGACTGTTTCCTTATTTGGTACAAAGTAGTTTGGTACAACCCGCATTGTTGGCGCTGGAAGTTCCAAACCCCGATTTGCACATTAAATTGTGGCACGGCTTCAGTACTGTGCTACTGTTGAGCACCGTTACCATTGCGGCTGGAGTTGTGATCTATCTTCGGATAAAACCTTCAGAAACAAGAATGATCGCCTTCAGTAAGTATGAAACCTTTTCACCAAAAACCACTTTTATAAAAATGGCCGGTGCTTTCAACAAATTTTCGATGAAGTGGACTGGTTTCTTTCAAAACGGATATCTTCGGAATTACATCAATACCATATTATTGTTTTCAATTGTTCTATTGGGAATTCTCCTTTTTACCCATATTCGATTAGATATTGATTTTGGGGCAATGACTGAACCTTCTATTTTAGAAATTGCAACACTTATCATATTGATAATAAGCATTTTATTTGCCGTGACAACGCAATCCAGATTGGCGGCAGTAGCAGCGTTGGGGGTGGTGGGCTTGAGCATTGCGTTGATATTTTTATTTTACAGCGCTCCTGACTTGGCGATGACCCAGTTTTCCATCGACACGCTCACGATGATACTTTTTGTATTGGTGTTGTATAGATTGCCCAAATATCTAAACCTGACGAACCGAAGAAACCGGTTGAAGGATGTTGTTATCGCAACTACCTTCGGGGTCTTGATCGCATTATTATCCTTAGAAGTATGGCAAGAAACCCATAATGCCGATGTTTCTCGGTTTTATGCCGAAAATGCTTATACCTTAGCCAAAGGAAAAAACGTGGTAAACGTAATTCTTGTTGATTTTAGAGGAACGGACACGCTGATGGAATCAGTTGTACTGACTATTGCGGCAATCGGGGTATTTTCATTATTGAAGTTAAGATTACATCAAAAAGATTAAGATATGAACGTTATTGTTTTAAGGACAGCTTCCAACTATCTGCTCCCCTTGCTATTATTGTTTTCTATATTCATTCTGCTTCGCGGACATTATCTGCCGGGAGGCGGATTTGTTGGCGGTTTGATTGCCGCGATCGCCTTCGTGTTGCACGCATTTGCCAACGGTCTGGAAACCACTAAAAAACTATTAAAAATCCATCCGGGGTTTATTATGCCTATGGGATTATCCATTTCACTGTTGAGCGCAATTTCCCCAATGATGAACAACAAACCATTTATGACCGGAATCTGGGCTTCGGAGGCCATCCCCGTAATTGGTTATATTGGATCTACCCTGTTTTTTGACCTCGGGATTTACTTTACGGTACTCGGCGTAACTTTGACTATAATTTTTACTATATCAGAAGCTGCTTAGACTATGGAATTGATACTTGCAATCGTGGTTGGACTATTATACGCATCGGGAATTTATATGATGCTTCGCAGAAGTTTGGTAAAACTGATCATCGGATTGATTTTGCTGGGCAACGGCGCCAACCTTCTCATTTTTTTACTGGGCGGAATTAGAAAAGGTGCTCCTGCCATTATTTCACCAACTGAAAATATGCTCAGCAATGTATATGCCGATCCTATTCCGCAGGCGCTCATCCTTACGGCCATAGTTATCAGTTTTGGGCTACAGGCCTTTGCCATTGTTTTAATAAAAAGAGCATATCAGGTAGCAAAAACAGACGATCTATTTCAAATGAACTCAACAGATCCTTATTCATGACAGACAACATTATTTTATATCCCATTATAAATCAATTGTTGTATGCAATTGTAATGTTGTTTTTTTGGAAAAAAAGCAATTGGCAAAAAACAATCAGTATTGTCGGAAATCTAATGGGATTTGTGATTGCGGTGCTGCTTCTTCAGACTATTTGGTCTGAGGGCATAATAACTTACAATACAGGAAGCTGGCCAGCTCCTTTTGGGATAACTTTTGTAGGTGACATCTTGGCGGCCACGCTCGTACTGCTCACTTCCCTTTGCGGTATGGCCGTGTCGATGTATTCCGCTGGAAGCGTGGACAGTGATCGGCTTAATTTTGGATATTTTCCAATTTTCCATTTTTTGTTACTGGGATTAAATGGTGCTTTTCTTACCGGAGATATTTTTAACCTTTATGTTTGGTTTGAAATGATCATTATCAGCTCTTTTGTGATGATCACTTTGGGAGGGGAGAAGAAACAGTTGGAAGGCGCGATCAAATATTTTACACTGAATATTTTCGCCTCAGTAATGTTTCTGACCGCTATAGCCGTTTTGTACGGTCTTACGGGAACTCTCAATATGGCAGACCTTTCAATAAAAATAGCTGCAGTTGAAAACAAAGGCCTGGTAGAAATCACAGGACTCTTGTTTTTGATAGGTTTTGGAATAAAAGCAGCTGTTTTCCCAATGTACTTTTGGCTTCCCGCATCATATCACACCCCTCCCGCCGCTATATCAGCTATTTTTGGTGGCCTACTCACCAAGTTGGGAATTTATGCGTTGATCCGAACGTTTACACTTATCTTTTTCGAAATTTCCTTCCTTAACAATCTCATTTTGGTCTTAGGCGTGCTTACTTTGGTCAGCGGTGCGCTTGGAGCGTTGACCCAAAACAACCTGACCAAAATGTTTTCATACCTAATTATTTGCCATATTGGATATATGATGATTGGATTGGGACTGCATACCGAACTTGCAATAGCCGGAGTGGTTTTTTATCTGATCCATGATATTATTGTAAAATCCAATGTATTTATGATCAGCGGGTTGATTTATAAGTTAAAGGGAACCTACAGTATGCGTGATTTGGGAGGAATGTATGCCAAATATCCATTACTTTCCTTGGCGATGGCAATTACATTTTTTTCCTTGGTTGGAATTCCACCACTGTCCGGTTTTTGGCCCAAAATTGCTTTTATCACCGAGAGTCTGCAAACAAAGGGGGGCGCATGGTTAGTAGCAGCTATTCTCTTTGGAACGTTTATGACCCTTTTTATTATAGCGCGTATGTGGTCACGCGTGTTTTGGAGATCGAAGGAAATTAAACCGCGAACGGATTCTTTTTTGTACTTTAAGGATATGAAATTAATACAAAAAACAGAAATGATTGTTCCTATAGTGGGATTGGCCATTACGTCTTTATTCATTGGCCTCGGTGCGGAAAAAGTGCAGCAGTTGGCGCTCGTGGCTGCCGATCAATTGATAAACAATGAGCAATATATACAGGCTGTGTTAGGCCCTTAAATATTATTTAAGATGAAAAATTCTTTATTCCTCAATAATGTATTGCTAATGCTGATGTGGGTCATTTTGACCGGAGAACCTAATTTTCCCAATTTTACATTTGGATTTTTACTAAGTTTTATCATTCTCAGAATAATTGCAGGAAATCGGGATGAAAAAAAATACTTTAGGTTGGTTCCAAAAGTAATCGCGTTTATTTTATTTTTCATCTATGAACTGATTCTGGCCAACTTGGAAGCGGCTTATTTTATTATTGTTTCCCATAAAAAATTGAAACCGGGAATTGTCGGAGTCCCTTTGGACGCAAAGTCAGATGCTGAAATCACCTTTTTGACCAATCTGGTATCCTTGACGCCGGGAACATTGAGCATCGACGTTTCAAAAAACCGAAAAGTCCTTTACATATATTCAATGAATATAAAGGACCGGGATAAATTTGTGAAAAACATAAAAAATGGATTTGAAAAACGTATATTGGAAATAACAAGATGAATTTAGACACGTACATATCATATTTTTTGCTTCCTTTACTGATCCTTTCAGTTCTGATTATTTTTATCCGATTTTTAAAAGGTCCCGATATAGCCGATCGCGTCATTGCATTGGATCTCCTTGTTACTTGCTCTATAAGCTTGATTGCTTTCGTTAGCATTACGACCGATCAACCTACTTTCATCGATATAGCCATGATTATTGCGCTTATCGGGTTTCTCAGTACGGTAGCATTTTCCTATTATTTAGAAAAAAGAAATAAAAATGATTGATATAGTTGTTGCTGTTCTCGCCACCATCGGCGTATTGTTTATTTTTTTGGCGGCTATCGGATTTTTGAGAATGCCCGATGCCTATTTGAGGATGTGTGTAACCACCAAGGCCTCAACGCTCGGAACAGGACTGATTTTGCTCTCTGCCGGTGTGTATTTCAACGAAAGTGGAGTCATAGCGCGAGTGATTGCTATCATACTCTTTTTATTTTTGACCGTTCCCGTTGGCGCACACCTCATTGCACGAGTTTCATATTTTATTGGGGTAAAGCTATGGAAAGGAACTATTATGGACGAATTAAAAGGCAAATACGACAAAAAGACACACGAACTTCTCAGCGATGAAGAAGAAGTAGAGAGGTAAGTGACAACCTCTCATTCATTGCATCTATCTTTTTAATTGTCAGAGTCTTTAAAAAATATTTGGAGTTTTTTGACGAACAATTCCACGATAAATTATTACTCCTTATTATTTTTTCCTTACCACCATTAAAATACTTATTTTTGCACCAAAATTTAAACACGCTCCCGGCTGTTGCAGGAAGCCCTTAAAAATTATAACTATGAGTTTTGATGACGTTTATGAAAAAGAACTGTCTTTCCAAGCCGATCGCCGCAAAGCCACGGTAGAATTTATTAAGATCATCAGCGACCTTTGGTACGACAAGTCCATAGAAATAGTACTCTTCCGCAACACCCTTATCGATCAAAACGTAAGTGAGATCTTGAGTCTTCACGAATATGCCGGCGAGTTTGTCCAAAAACCAATTTCCATTTTTGACTCTGTGGAAATTGCACAGGCCATCAAAACTTTGGATCTTCCTCCTGCCAAGTTGGACATAGGAAAACTAACCTATGAATTCCACTTGGAAGATGATAAGTATTCCAATGCCATGGCTTTTGTTTCAGATAAATTGAAAAACGCAAAAAAATCTGAAGGCATTGTTCCAAAAGATGTCGTTCTATACGGATTTGGGCGCATTGGTCGTTTATTGGCCCGGGAACTGATGACCCGCACAGGAAAAGGAAATCAACTTAGACTTCGCGCAATAGTAGTTCGCGGAAGCGCAACCCAGTCTGTTCTGGAAAAAAGAGCGTCGTTGCTTAGAAACGACTCTGTTCACGGTGAATTTAAAGGAACCGTAAATGTTGATATAGAGAACAACGCCTTGATCATAAACGGAACAACGGTACACGTTATTTCTGCCAACGGTCCAGAGGAAATAGATTACACAAAATACGGCATCGAGGATGCTTTGGTCATAGACAACACGGGAGCTTTTCGGGATGAGGCAGCGTTAAATCGCCATTTAAAGGCAAAGGGCGTTTCTAAAGTATTGTTGACAGCTCCAGGAAAAGGAGTGCCAAACATTGTCCACGGGGTGAACCATACAGAATATGATCCCAACACTGTCAATATATTCTCGGCGGCATCGTGTACAACAAATGCAATCACGCCGATTTTAAAAGTTGTGGAAGATTCATGGGGTGTGGTCCGTGGCCATTTGGAAACCATTCACGCCTACACAAACGACCAGAATTTGGTTGATAATATGCACAGTAAATACCGCCGTGGAAGAGCGGCTGCATTGAACATGGTCATTACCGAAACCGGAGCTGGGAGTGCAGTTGCTAAAGCACTTCCAAAATTGGCTGGGAAACTTACTTCAAACGCCATCCGGGTACCTGTTCCAAATGGCTCCTTGGTGGTCCTAAATCTTGAAGTTGCAAAACCCACCTCAAGGGAAGAGATCAATGCCACAATGAAAAAATATGCATTGGATGGAGATTTGGTGGAACAAATAAAATATTCCATCAACAACGAATTAGTCTCCAGCGATATTGTAGGAATTGCACAACCAGCCATCTTTGACAGCAATGCCACCATTGCCACAGAGGACGGCAAAAATATGGTTTTGTATGTTTGGTATGATAACGAATATGGCTACAGCCATCAAGTAATCCGCTTGGCAAAATATATTGCCCAAGTACGAAGATTTACATATTATTAAAGAAAGAAAAAAGCTGAATTTGTATTCCCATTATTTCGATAATGGGATTTTTTTTACATTATAATAGAAAAGAGAATACCCTAAGCCAAACGCTTTAGAATTGCCTTATTTATTCTTTTGACCAAGCCTGGACCTTCATATATAAATCCGGTATAAAGTTGCACCAGACTTGCTCCTGCCTGCAATTTTTCAAGCGCATCCGATTCAGAATGGATTCCACCCACACCGATAATCGGAAAAGCTCCATTGCTCTTCTCTGACAAAAACCGGATGACTTCGGTAGCTTTTTTCGTCAATGGTTTACCACTTAATCCGCCCATTTCATTTTTATTTTTTGAAGAAACTCCATCTCGCGAAAGAGTTGTGTTCGTTGCAATAACGCCATCTATCTTTGTGGAGGAAACGATTTCTATGATATCCAACAGTTGTTCGTCAGTTAAGTCAGGCGCTATTTTCAACAAAATAGGCTTGCGTTTCCCCGATTTTGAACTAAGTGCAATTGCATCATTTTTGAGTTGTAGTGTCTGCAGCAGCTCAGTCAGCGGTTTTTTCTCCTGTAGGGCCCGAAGATTGGGGGTGTTTGGGGAACTCACGTTTACCACAAAATAATCGACATATTCAAAAAGTGCTTCAAAACAAATTAAATAATCATCCACGGCTCTATCATTGGGTGTGGTTTTATTCTTTCCAATATTTCCCCCGATCAAAACTTTACGGTCGGCCTGCTGATTGGCTTTCAACCGTTCTACTGCTGCTTCCACTCCCCCATTATTAAAACCCATTCGGTTAATGATCGCTTTATCCTTCTTTAAACGGAACAACCTCGGCTTTTCATTACCCAATTGCGGCTGTGGGGTAACCGTCCCGATCTCGATAAAACCAAATCCGAAGTTTGACAACTCCTTGTACAGTTTCGCATCCTTGTCGAAACCTGCGGCCAGACCTACCGGGTTTTCGAATTTCAATCCAAAAAGTTCACGGTGAAGCTTTGGGTGTTCAAGATTATATTTACTACTAAAAATCTTTCCAAAACCAATCATATTGAAAAAACGGATCAAGGAAAAAGTGAAATAATGTATTTTCTCTGGATCAAAACAAAAAAAAAGCGGACGGACTATAGTTTTATACATAGCTGAAAATATTGAACAAAAATACCATTTAAGAAGCAACTTGCTTCCTTTTAAAATCACATTTATCAATATGCTAAATCTTCAAAGCACTAAAAATTTAGTAACTTTGAAACCGCCCAGAATTTCATTTTCGGCTTGTAAAAGGAGAAGGCCATTTTTTGTTTATTCCTTAAGAATGGATAAACTAAACTAGGTTTTTTCCGAACCCTTAATTATCTACTTTTAGATTCCAAACAAATAAATTAGCATCAAAAATGATTGAAAAAAAACACATCATCGACCGATTTATCGGATACGCAACCATAGATACCGAAAGTGATCCTAACAGCAACTCCACCCCAAGCACAGAAAAACAATGGAACCTTGCCAACCAATTGGTAGAGGAATTAAAGCAGATTGGAATGGACGACGTAACCATAGATGACAACGCTTATATCATGGCCACATTGCCATCGAACGTTCCGCACGACGTTCCCGTTATCGGGTTTATTTCCCACTTTGACACTTCGCCAGATTTTACAGGAGCCAACGTTAAGCCGCAAATTATAGAGAATTATGACGGGAAGGATATTGTTCTGAATAAGGAAAAAGACATTGTGCTCTCTCCTGATTATTTTGACGACTTGTTGATGTATAAAGGGCAAACACTTATTACCACAGATGGCACAACGCTTTTAGGCGCAGATGACAAAGCTGGAATAGCCGAAATAGTCTCAGCGATGGAATATCTAATCAACAATCCGCAGATCAAGCATGGAAAAATAAGGGTGGGTTTTACACCTGACGAGGAAATTGGTCGTGGGGCCCATAAATTTGATGTAAAGAAATTTGGTGCCGAATGGGCCTACACGATGGACGGAAGCCAGGTGGGCGAACTGGAATATGAAAATTTCAATGCCGCTGGGGCGGTGGTCACCATCAAAGGAAAAATTGTACACCCAGGTTATGCGAAGGGAAAAATGATAAACAGCATGTATATTGCTACTGATTACATCAATTCCTTGCCCAGAATGGAAACTCCGGAACACACGGAAGATCGGGAAGGTTTTTTCCATCTTCATAACATTAGCGGAACTGTTGACGAAACGAAACTTCAATACATAATCCGCGATCACGATAATTTAAAATTTGAAGCAAGAAAGGAAGTTGTCCAGAAATTGGCGGACGAAATCAATGAACAACACGAAAGGGAAGTTATTACTGTTGAAATTAAAGACCAATATTTCAATATGCGTGAAAAGATAGAACCAGTGATGCATATTGTTGACATTGCGAAAAAAGCCATGGAGAGATCTGGTGTCGAGGCAATTATAAAACCAATTCGTGGCGGTACAGACGGATCGCAACTTAGTTTTATGGGACTTCCTTGTCCAAACATATTTGCCGGGGGGCACAATTTCCACGGAAGGTTTGAATATGTTCCAGTGGAGAGCATGATAAAAGCTGTGGAAGTGATCGTAAACATTGCCCAACTCACGGCCGAGGAGAATTTACAAAAGTAACAACAAGCAGTAGATTCGAGTTTATTCAATAATAAAAAGCACCAAATTCCAAGAAATTGCCTTGGCATTTGGTGCTTTTTTCAGCGCTGTATTCCAGTGTCTGGAACGCCATACCGAAAATTATTTTTTAATTTTCGGTGGAGGTGGGTTAAGTTTTGCAGTTTTTTCCATCGAAATTGCAGACTTTTCAAATTTTATTTTGCCCGACATTGTTTCGATAATACAAGATCCATCGTCATAAAGATCGACTACTTTTCCGTGCATGCCGCCCATGGTAATAACTTTGTCACCCTTTTTAAGTTGGGAAGCAAACTGTTTTTCTTGTTTGGCCTTTCTCATTTGTGGCCGAATCAAAAACAGGTACATTACCAGGAACAACAGTATAATTGGAAAAAAACTAGAAAAATCACCCATATCAATGTGTATTAAAAACTAATGGTTTATTTATGAGGTTGGCGCTTGTCTGGCAGCATTACTATCTGGAGTCACGAATGCCCTAATGGTCAAAGTTTCCACTCCTGCCTCGGTGTTGGTAGTAACTGTAATAGTCTTGCTTACTTGGTTTTGACCACTTCCGTCAAATTTCACCAAAAGTTCACCTTCACCTCCTGGAGGGATTGGATCCTTGGTCCAGTCTGGAACAGTACATCCACAGCTACTTTTTGCGTTTACGATCATTAGAGGTGCATCTCCAGTGTTTTTAAATTTAAAAAGATGCTCCACACGGGTTCCTCTACTAATAGTACCAAAATCGTGGGTGCTTTCCTCAAAAGTGATTACAGGAAACTTTCCTGCGTCTGCATCCCTGTCAGCGGCAGTAGCCACATTCTCTTCGTTTACTTTGTCGGTAGCGTTATCTTTGCAAGAAGAAAAAGCAAATACAGATAAAACAGCTACAAATAAAATTGATTTTTTCATTTGATAAATAATTTTGTTTTTAGTTTGCCAAAAATAGGCAATTTTTATTCTCTAACGAAGCCCTCTGCCCATTTTATTGAGTTGACCGTTTGCAGTGAACTCTTTAACTATTTTATCCAAGATCCCATTGACGAAAACACTGCTTTTTGGCGTGGAATATTCCTTGGAAATCTCAAGATATTCGTTGATGGTAGCCCTAACGGGAATTGAGGGGAAATATAAAAATTCCGCAATGCCCATTTTAAGGATTATAAGATCCACGTTGGCAATTCTATCTTGGTCCCAATTTGGGGTTTTCCCGGCTATCTCTTGATGTAGTTTGTCGTCGTTTAGAATTACCTTTCGGAAAAGCTGGATGGCATATTCACGATCTTCTTCATTTTTGTACAGTTCGGGAACCAAAAAAGAGGCGACGTTTTTCTCAGATAATTTCCCGAGCATTTTGACTATTGCAGTATTTACCAAGGGAAAATCATCAATCCACGTAAGCCGTTTATCTTCCAGATATTCGTATAGCTTTTCGTTTGGGGCGATGACATCTTTAAAAAGAAGCAACACGAAAGTTCTGTCTTCCTTTAAATCAGGTTGTTTTTTGGACAAATATTCGTGGTACCAATCCTTTTCCTTTAGTTCATTGAAAAGGATATTGACATATTCTGAATCCATTTCCCAGTAATTGAGCTTTTTGTTTTTTATGGTTTCAGCAAAAACAGAATCCGCAGCTATCAATCTTATCAATTTATTGTTTACAAAATTGTGGCTCGGATTTTTTTCGATCTCTGTAGCCAGAAATTTCTGTTGCGATTTTGTAAGATACCGTTCTGCCTGGTCCTGCAGGGCAATCAACAGTTGGACCATCAGAAGATAAAGATCCTGCATTTGTGCTATACTATATTTCAAGAACTTTTCCTGTGCATCAATGTCCGGGTTTTTGCGGTGATTGTATGCAAAGACCGATTGCAAAACCTTTACCCTTATATGTCTTCTTGTGAGCATATCTTTTTTAAAGAACTATTAGAAAAAAAACAACGCACAAGACTTTTACTTGTGCGTTGCAAATATATAAAATAACTTAGTCGTGCTGCGATAAAAAAGTCGCCGCTATTTATTGTTTTTGCGATCGTCAATACGTGCTTGGGCAATGTTGAACGCCGCTTGATAGGTAGTAATCCTATTTTGTTCGGCATTGTTCAAGATTTCAAGGGTGGTATTGTAAATATTTTCGGTTTTTCGCATTATCTCCTTGCGGTCATATTTCTCAAGTTCGGCATACACATTAATGATGCCTCCTGCGTTGATCAAAAAGTCAGGTGCATATACGATCCCTTTTTCTTGGAGCATGGTGCCGTGTTTTTGTTCCTCTGCCAACTGATTGTTTGCCGATCCAGCAATTATTTTAGCCTTCATTTGGCTGATTGTTTTGTCATTGACGGTGGCACCAAGAGCACAAGGGGCATAAATATCCATTTCCTCTGAATAAAGGTTATTCCCTTGGTATATCTTTACACCATATTTATCCCGCACTTCTTCCAATCGTTCTTGGCTAATATCAGTTATATATACGGTTGCGTCTTCCTTGCTCAAATACTCCACCAAGGCCTCTCCCACGTTTCCTATTCCTTCCACGTAGATTACCTTTCCTTTCAACGAATCATTTCCATACGTATATTTTGCAGCCGCCTTCATTCCCATAAACACGCCATAAGCAGTTATTGGAGAAGGATTTCCTGATCCTCCTCTTGCTTCAGAAATACCGGTAACATAAGGAGTTACCGAATGCACAAGGTCCATATCGGAGGTTTTCATTCCTACGTCCTCGGCAGTGATGTATTTTCCGCCCAGGGAATGGACAAACTCACCAAATTTCATCATTAGTTCCGGGGTTTTTTGAGTTTTTGCATCCCCAATGATAACCGCTTTTCCACCTCCAAGGTTCAGACCTGTGATCGCACTTTTATATGTCATTCCGCGAGAAAGGCGCAAAACATCGTTCAAGGCGTCCCACTCACTTGAATAATTCCACATTCTTGTTCCGCCCAAAGCTGGTCCCAAAACTGTGTTGTGGATTCCAATTATTGCTTTTAATCCAGTATCTTTGTCGTTGCAAAAAACAATCTGTTCGTGATTGTTAAAGGACTCTTGGCCAAATACCGGATCCATTTTTTTTAGTTCGTTTTTATCGATTATCTCAGTAGTCATAACTTAAATCATTATATTATCAATCTCCTAAAAAGTTATTGCAAAAGTACAGGTTTGCTATACATTTCCGCAAGCAAAGCCTGTTAAATTAAGAATATTTTAAACCAGCCCGAACATTGCTCGAATGAAAGAATTAAAATATTTAAATCCTTATTTTTTAAAATACAAAGGTAGATTGCTTATTGGGGTCTTCATTACAATAATCGCCACTGTTTTCAAACTGGTTGTTCCCATGCAAATTGGTGATTCCGTTACTGTTGTAAAACGATATATGGATGGTGAATTGACAGACCTTGCTATGGTAAAACAACAACTGTTGATAAATATTTTATTGCTTCTGGGCGCTGCCTTGCTCTCTGGATTTTTCACTTTTGTTATGCGGCAAACCTTCATTGTTGTTTCCCGCTACGTGGAATATGACCTTAAAAACAAAATTTTCGGCCATTACCAAGAATTGCCATTGTCATTTTACAAGAAAAACCGCACAGGCGATTTAATGAACCGCATCAGTGAAGATGTTTCCAAAGTCAGAATGTACGTGGGTCCGGCATTAATGTATAGCATCACCACAGTAACTTTGTTTGTGGTGGTAATTACATATATGTTTTATAAAGACCCGGTTTTGACCATTTATGCAATCGCCCCCTTGCCCATTCTTTCCATTGCCATATACAAACTCAGCGTGTTGATCAACAAACGCAGTACGGTTGTGCAACAATATCTATCAAAATTGACCACGTTTACCCAAGAAAGTTTTAGCGGAATCTCTGTTATAAAAGCTTATGGCACAGAGCCGAGAATCAATATGGATTTTGAAGCGCTTGCAGAAGGAAGCAGGGAGAAGAATATTCATTTGGCCAAAGCCCAAGCGCTCTTCATTCCTTTGATGATGCTGTTGATTGGGGTAAGCAACATTTTAGTGATTTACATTGGAGGAACCCGCTATATAAATGGACAGATTGCGGAAATTGGAACCTTGGTAGAGTTTTTAATGTACGTGAACATGCTTACTTGGCCTGTTGCCGTGGTAGGTTTTGTTGCTTCAATGGTCCAGCAGGCGGAAGCTTCGCAAAAAAGAATAAACGAATTTTTGAAAACGGAACCTGATATTCAGAACCAGACCGATGAAATTATCCCTATTGAGGGAAACATTGCTTTCAACAATCTTAGTTTTACTTATCCAGATACGGGAATTACGGCGTTAAAGAACGTTTCCTTTTCAGTAGGACCGGGCAAAACCTTGGCCATTGTGGGAAATACTGGGTCGGGAAAATCCACCATTCTGGAACTCATTGGCCGGCTTTATGATGTTCCTGAAGGAATGCTGACCATTGATGGGATTCCGATAAAGGACCGGAATTTAAACCACCTGCGGAACAGTATAGGCTATGTTCCACAGGATGCGTTCCTGTTCAGTGATTCCCTGAGGAACAATATTAGGTTTGGAAAAGAAAATGCCACCGAAGAAGAAGTCATTGAAGCGGCCAAAAATGCGGTTGTCCACAAAAACATCATCGAATTCCACAAAGGCTACGACACGGTTCTTGGGGAACGCGGAATCACCTTGAGCGGAGGCCAAAAACAGCGGATATCAATTGCACGGGCCATAATCAAGGATCCAAAGATTTTACTTTTTGACGATTGCCTTTCCGCTGTTGACACGGAAACCGAAGAGCAAATACTCCAAAACCTTCAGCGGATTTCAAAGGACAAAACCACAATTATGGTAAGCCACCGCATTTCTTCTGTAAAAAACGCTGACAACATTATAGTAATGGAAGCTGGAGAAATAATCCAAAGTGGAACGCACAATCAGTTGGTAACCGTCGAAGGGTATTACAAAGAATTGTATGCAAAACAACTTATGGAAAAAGAAATGTAAACTTTACTTTGGTTGATTTAGAAATTTTTTGGATTTTTGGCACTGAATAATGAAAAAAAACACATAACATGGGTGATCAATTTACAATGGAGCAAGAAGAGATTTTTTCAAAAGTGATGCGTGCCGGACGGCGCACTTATTTTTTCGACGTGCGTTCCACAAAGGCCGGCGATTTTTACCTTACCATAACCGAAAGTAAGAAGTTTACCAACGACGATGGGTCCTTCCATTACAAAAAGCACAAAATTTATCTATACAAGGAAGACTTCAACGAGTTTCAAGAATCTTTAGATGAGATGATAAACTACGTAATTGAACACAAAGGCGAGGAAGTGATCAGCGAGCGCCACCAACGGGATTACAAACCCCCACATGCGGAAGAAAAAACAGAAGTTTCTGGAAATTCGGAACAAAACGGCCAACCTGATCCAAGAAACTTCACCAATATCGAATTTGACGATATTTAAAATAGGACCGAACCGAATCATAAACCGACACAGCAAACCTGTTGTCGGTTTTTTTATTTCAAAAAATAAGAGATAAGGAAAATACTTTTCCTATTTTACACACTCAAAACAGCTTTTCCAAACTATACCAATGTCCAAAAAGCTCTGCCAACCATATAAAGAAAATATAGATTTCACAGGTTTGGACCATATTGTGGTGGGCAGTGGAATGGGCGGGCTCACGGTGGCTACTTTGCTCGCGAAGACCGGAAAGAAAGTTGCGATATTTGAACGCCATTACGTTCCCGGCGGTTTCACCCATAGCTTTAAAAGAAAAGATGGTTTTCAGTGGGACGTTGGTGTCCACTATGTTGGAAACATGGCCAACCAAGCTCCCCTTCGCAAATTTTTCGACAATTTAACCAACGGAAAATTGTTGTGGGAACCGATAGGCGATATTTATGATGTTGCAAACATTGACAACACCGAATATGTTTTTAAGGCAGGAAAGGAGAATTTTAGAAAACAACTCCACCATTATTTCCCCAAAGAAAAAAAAGCTATTGACCGCTATTTAAAACTTATCACAAAAGCAAATAAATACGGAAGCGCCTACTTTTTTGAGAAAGTGTTCGAACCTTGGCTCAGTGAAAGCGTTGGGAGGTTAATAAGAAAAAGATACTCTAAATTTTTCAGGAAAACCACCTACCAAATCCTAAGTGAAATTACCCAAAACGAAAGATTGATCTCGGTGCTCTGTGCACAATGTGGCAATTATGGCCTATCACCGACCGAGAGCAGTTTTGGTGCACATGCTATGGTCATCAGCCATTTTCTAGAAGGTGGCTACTACCCTAATGGCGGGGCAGATCAAATTTGTGAGAAAACACTTGAGGTATTTACAGCCCATGGTGGCAAAATATACATCAATGCCAATGTGGAAAAAATTGTGACCGAAAATGGCAAAGTTAAGGGAATACAAATTGGCGAAAAATTCATAGCCTGTAAAAGCGTTATAAGCAATATTGGTGTAAACAATACATTTAACAATCTGCTAACCGACAACGATCGAAAAATGTGCAATTTCGACCTTAAAAAGGTGGCCCCCGCCAGCGCCCATATCTGTTTGTATCTTGGTTTAAACAAATCCAGTAAAGCCTTAGACCTTCCCAAATACAATCTTTGGTATTATAAACACGATGATATTGATGGAATCTTCAGCGGTGCCACACTGGAAAATGCCGCTGAGAACTTTGCTTATATTTCCTTTCCTTCCGCAAAAGATCCCGATTGGGGGACCGACCATCCCAATACGGCGACTATTCAGGCCATTTCTGTGGGGAAAATGGAATGGTTTGAAAATTACAGACATACACCTTGGATGAAAAGGGGCGAGGGATATCTGGCTCTCAAAAAAGAGTTTGAAGATCAAATGTTGAAGGTCCTCTATAGGTTTTTTCCGCAAATAGAAGGAACTGTGGTAGCTTCTGAAGTTTCAACACCTCTTTCAACCGAAAATTTTACAAGCTACCAAAGTGGTGAGATCTATGGAATTGCACATTCTCCAGAACGATTCCAACTTTCATTTCTCCGACCCAAAACCAAGATAAAAGGTTTGCACCTGACCGGGCAGGACATCACAATGGTAGGAGTTGCAGGCGCGATGCTCTCCGGTCTTTTATGTGCAACCACAATTTTGAAATTCAACTCATGGAAGATTTTCAGAACAAACAGGACCTCTTAAACCTACACTATTTTTATTAGCTTAGCATTAAATTAATCAGTTATGACCCAGACGAAAAAAATCCTTGCCTTTCTTATTACGGTCTGTCTGTCGATGGCAGGGTTTGCACAACAATCGGATTCTACAGAAGTAGAGAAAGATTCCGTGAACATTGCTCTATTAGAGAGTTACAACAATCGTCTTTTGGAGATTGAGAAACAGCGCCTTGATGATTCGATCAAAAAATCTGAATTGGAGCAACAGATAAGCATCCTAAAAACCACCGATAATCTTAAGAAGGAGGAGTTACAGGCTCAACTTGATGCTATAAAATTGAAGGAAGATACGCGACTTTTAGAAAAAAGACAGCGCATCGATTCTTTAAAGAACATCACCAATGGATACCCTGTCAATGGATTTTTTAACGATACATTATTTTTCCTTTACTCAAAACTGGGTGGTTTCTCACCCAAGGACAGGGCCGATGCCATCACAAAAAGGGTGGATAATCTGGGAAGTGAAATAAATTTTAACGAGAATTCCCTAATTATTGAAACAGCGGAAGCCACGCACGACATCGTATTTGGCCAATCGATAATAATGAGCATTACGGAAACCGACGCGCTGTGGAACAATACCACTAAAGAGGCTCTGGCCCAGGAATATAAGGAAATTATCACCACTGCTGTAATCCATTATAAGGAGGAAACCAACTTTTTCAGTCTTGCCAAAAAGATCGGCTTGGCGATTTTGGTTTTGGTGATAATCATTGGCTTAGTAAAATATATCTCAAAATTGTTCCGCTATACCGCAATTAAAATCCAGTTGCAAAAAGACAAAAAAATCAAGGGAATTAATATCCGAAATTATACGCTTTTTGATGCCGAACGCCAAATTAATGTATTGTTGCTGGCAAACAGGGTGGCGAAATGGCTTTTCATCCTGCTCGTTATTTATATATCCTTGCCCATTCTTTTCGGAATCTTTCCGTGGACTGAGCATTTTGCGGCTACCCTATTTGGGTATATTCTGAATCCGCTAAAAAATATATTGCTTTCCTTCTGGAATTATTTACCGGATTTGGTAACCATCATTGTTATTATATTCGTTTTCAGGTATGTCCTTAAAGGTATTCGATTCTTAAAAGATGAAGTGGCGGAAGGGAATTTGGTTTTGACCGGTTTTTATAGGGATTGGGCAGAACCCACCTACCAAATTGTTCGAATTCTTCTAATTGCCTTTACGCTGGTAGTAATTTGGCCATATTTACCCGGAAGTGATTCCCCAGTTTTCCAAGGAGTCTCGGTGTTTTTGGGGTTTTTGTTCACCTTCGGATCGGCAGGATCACTTTCAAACGTTATTGCTGGTTTGGTGCTTACCTATATGCGCCTTTTTTCACTGGGCGATTTTGTGAAGATCGGTGATATTTCGGGCAATGTGATAGAAAAATCGGCTTTAGTTACTAGAGTCAGGACGCCGAGAAATGAAATTATTTCCATTCCAAATTCCACGGTAATGAACAGCCATACGGTAAACTACAGTACCGCCGCCTTGGAAAAAGGATTGATTGTACACACCACGGTCACTTTTGGATATGAGATCCCTTGGAAAGTGGTTTATAAAGGATTGATAGAGGCTGCGCTGCGTACAGACCTTGTGCTAAAGGAGCCGAAACCTTTTGTGTTCCAAACCGGATTGGAAGACTTTTACGTGGCTTATGAAATCAATGCCTTTGTACGCGACGCGAATATGCAGGGACTCATTTACTCCGAATTGAGAAAGAATATCCAAGATGTTTTTAACGAACTCGGAATTGAACTGATGTCGCCCCATTATCAAGCCGAGCGCGATGGAAGCACATCAACTATTCCTCCAGAGTATTCTAAAGAGAAATCATAGATTTAAAATTGTTTTTTAATACAGCGTTTTGGGAATTTTATAAACATCGTGGCCTTCCGCTGCCAAATCAATCTTCTTTAGCCTTTTCCTTAACGCTCAATACCATATTTTTTGCATCGCCCCAAAAAAGAAACAAAAAAGTCTAGGCTGACGAACCTTTATCTAAATTTATCATTCGGCAGCTAACGTCTTCCTTTTGAATTTCCATACTACATAGCTAAAAAGCCTCCATCAACCGGATAGTAAGAACCTGTAACAAAAGATGATTCGTCAGAAGCGAGAAATAGAG
>CAZMDY010000009.1:0-11859 GCA_964565295.1 uncultured Aequorivita sp.
AGCTTTGGTATCACGAGACGGTTGGGAATCTGTTTGAAGCCTGTATACACCCCACCTGGCGCTTTGCAAAGTCGTCCAAGGAAATACTCCGAGGACTTCTTAAAAACGACCGCAACGTCAATATTTTGAAAAAAATAAAAAATCAGCTGTCGCAAGAAGCAGGCGAATTATTGACTACGGAAATGAATAATTGAGAAGCCAAAAATCAATTTCTGGATATTATTTGTGTTCCTAACCGACGGAACAAATTTCTAAAACAGCTCCGATACTTCCCCTTTTATGTAGGTCAGTGCCTTTTGTGAGGGGCTGGTTTCTTCCATAAAGTTTTGGATAATACGTTGGCGCATTTTGTCCACATCGCCATCCTTTTCTTGCATGGCACCTTGTCTAATTACATGGATCGTGGCATTTTTTGCGGCCATAACCAGGTTCCAACACTCAATGCTCACATAGATTTGTTGGGTAAGATTGTGGTCGTACTCCTGTTCAATAGTGCGCACGAGCAAATTTTCATAATCGTCCTTGGAGTCAGAGAATGGTTTAACGCGAACCAATAATTTGGTAGGATCGATCCGTTCCAAAAACAGGGTCAACCTTTCGTAGGCCTGTAGCCTCAGCGGCAACACTTGTTTCTGAGCTTCTTTTTGGACCAAATACCGTCTTCGCCCTTCTTCGTTTGCCGTATGTCCCTTAAAAAAATAATAAGCCACAATTCCTACCACAATGGCAGGTAATAAAAAAGCAGCATAATTGATTATCTGAAATGCTTCGTCCATAAAAATTTAAAAAGATTCCAAAAATAGGTTGTTTTACACTTTTAAGCAAGTGTTGTGATGATTGATATTGCTGGCACGGTGGAATTGACCTGTAAGAACCCGCTCATTTATTTTAATTGCTGTTTTTCTTCCTGAAAATTATAAGTAGTAAAAATTATTTTGTTATTTCTCTGTCAGTTGGCCCTACTAAATTGAATATTGCGCGACCGCAGGATATCACTTGGCGGCCAGTAATCGACTCACCAAGAATAAAAGTCCATTCATAATCTTTATATTTATGGATATTTAAAAGTATATAAAATGGAAAATATCTTCTTTAGCGACTGGAACAGCGTAATCCGAATTATTATAATTTCAATTTTTGCCTATCCGGCACTTATCGCGGTGTTACGCATTTCGGGCAAGCGGACATTGTCAAAAATGAACTCCTTTGATTTTATAGTCACTATCGCAATAGGATCAATACTTGCCACAGTAATCCTAAACAAGAATGTTGCCTTAATTGAAGGGGTTCTTGCTTTTGGTTTATTAATTTTCTTCCAGTTTCTAATTACATATTTCGCTATTCGAAACAAAAGGATCAATGATCTGGTCAAGTCTACGCCGAGTTTAATGGCGTACAATGGAAAATTAATTAAGAAAAATTTGTATAAAGAAAGGATTGGAGAGGATGAAATACGATCTACTTTGCGCAAATATGGATATAGCTCATTAGAACAGACAAGCGCTGTGGTTTTAGAAACAAATGGGAATTTAACCGTGATCGGCCAAATTCCCAATCCGGAATCCAAAACAATAAAAGAATTGCAGTTGCCTTGACCCTTTCAAATAACTATTGAATCTTAGTATCTGACCAAGTTCTCCTTCTTCATGGATTTCACTTCCTTTCGGGCTTCTTTTTCGCGATAGTCGCCACCAAGATATTGACATTTGGCTATTTCCTTCACACTTTCAAAAGGCACGGGAACTTTGTGGTACATAAACGATTGTGCCAAGGTTTTTATGAGGTTTTTATCGCCTACGGTAAGGTCTACATCGTCCATTGTAAACTGGCTTGGATGTTCATATCCACAGGCGTGCGTCATTTCAACAAGTTCTTTACAGAAGTTTTTAAAATAAAAATGGGCTCTGATGGATTTTTCTTGAACGTTTATTCCCCGTTCAAGCCATTTGTTCTGCGTTGCAATTCCCGTAGGACAGCGGTTGGTGTGGCATTGTTGCGCTTGGATGCACCCAATGGACATCATTGGTTCTCGTGCCACATTGATTAGATCGGCACCCATCGAAAAGGCCATAGCTGCCGGCGCAGGAAAACCTAATTTACCACTTCCTATAAACACAATTCGATCACAGAGCTCATATTTTTTGAATATTTTATAAACTTCCGCAAATCCAAAAAGCCAAGGGAGGGAAACGTGGTCCGCAAAACTTGGAGGGGCAGCACCGGTTCCTCCTTCGCCGCCGTCTATTGTTATAAAATCGGGACCTGTACCGGTTTCCCGCATAATCTTTGCCAACTCAATCCATTCATTGGAACGTCCTACGGCCGATTTTATGCCAACTGGCAGTCCTGTTGCCTGTCCAATTTTTTCCACAAACTCAACCAATCCACCTATTCCCTCAAAAGCGGTGTGCACCGGAGGTGAAAGAACGTCTTTTCCTATAGGCACATGCCTGATCTCGGAAATTTCACGGGTTATCTTTGCGGCGGGCAAAACTCCTCCTTTTCCAGGTTTTGCCCCTTGGGAAAGTTTTACTTCAATAGCACGTATTTTGGGATTGTCGTTTACGAGTTTTACGAGCTTTTCCATAGAGAATTGCCCATCGTCATCACGGATCCCAAAATATCCTGTCCCGAAATGGAACACCACGTCTGCTCCGTGTTTATGATAGGGAGACAAACCGCCCTCTCCAGTATTATGGTAGCAATGAGCCAAAGCCGCACCTTTGTTTAGAGAACTCACCGCACGGGCCGAAAGAGAGCCAAAACTCATTGCGGAAATATTGATTACCGATGCCGGACGATAGGGCCTTCTACGTTTGTTATATATTCCCATCACCTTTGCACAGGGCAGAAAGTAAGGGTTTTTATAGTTTGGGTTGTCTTTCTGGACCTTAAATGGCAGGAGCGAATTGTTTATGAATATGTAGTTGGGCCTAAAGATATCCCTATCGGTTCCAAAACCTTCATAATTGTTTTGGTTCTTTGCCGAAGCATATATCCACCCTCGTTCTATCCGGTTGAAGGGGAGTTCTTCGCGGTTATTGGCTACAATATACTGCCGCAATTCTGGACCAATGCTTTCCAACATGTACCGAAAATGACCAACAATGGGGAAATTATGGCTCACCGTATGATGTTTGTTAAAAAACACGTCACGAATTCCAACCAATGACAGAAAAATAAGCACCCAAGCCCACCAAGGGATTTGTCCCAGAAAAGTCAAAACTGCTTCCATAGATTGATTTTTACCATAAAGGTATTTAAAAATTTTGTGGGAATTGGAAAATTGTTTGGGAAGATTGAAGTTTCAAAAATTGATGGGCATCTCGAGTTATCTGCGCCAGATAAATAAAGACGCCCAAAAAGGAAAGACGCTTCATTTGTGAAAAAAATCAATGTGTTTAAAAACTGGGGCATCCGTAGAAGAATTCTTTTTATAAGATAGCGACTTTGAGATTACGACAACAGAGATTATTTACTAAAAAGCATTTACATAATCCTTCAATATTAGCTAATTTCACAGCGTGAAGAAAATAGATGATTTGGAAACATATTTAAAACAACTTAACGAAGCCCAGCTCGCGCCAGTCTTGCAAAAGGATGGAGCAATGATCATTATCGCAGGTGCGGGTTCGGGAAAAACGAGAGTGCTCACATTTCGTATTGCCCACTTGATGGCCCAAGGAGTGGACCCATTCAATATTTTGGCGTTGACCTTTACAAACAAGGCGGCTCGGGAGATGAAGAACCGAATTTCAAAAATGGTAGGTGCAAGCGAGGCCAAGAACCTTTGGATGGGCACCTTTCATAGTATTTTTGCTAAAATCCTTCGTTTTGAAGCTGACAGATTGGGATATCCGTCCAATTTCACCATCTACGATACCCAAGATTCCCAAAGCGTGATTCGTTCCATCATAAAGGAAATGTATTTGGACAAAGATGTATACAAGTACAAACAGGTATATTCTCGTATATCTTCCTATAAGAATAGTTTGATTACCGTTAAAGCGTATTTCAGCAACCCCGAATTGATGGAGGCCGATGCCATGGCCAAGATGCCTCGCTTGGGTGATATTTATAAATCCTATGTAGATAAATGTTTCAAGGCCGGAGCAATGGATTTTGACGATTTATTGCTAAAAACCAATGAACTTTTGACCCGTTTTCCAGAAGTTTTGGCAAAGTATCAAAACCGGTTCAGATATATTTTGGTGGATGAGTACCAGGACACCAACCACAGCCAATACCTGATTGTAAGGGCGCTGTCCGACAAATTTCAAAATATCTGTGTGGTGGGCGATGATGCACAAAGTATTTATGCATTTAGAGGTGCAAACATCAACAACATCCTGAATTTTCAAAAAGATTATGACGACGTAAAAGTGTACCGATTGGAACAAAACTATCGATCTACCAAAAATATCGTCCATGCCGCAAATAATATTATTGAAAAGAACAAAAGCCGACTCGAAAAAGTGGTGTGGACCGCTAATGATGAAGGAAACAAAATCATGGTTAACCGAACTATGACCGATGGTGATGAAGGCCGTTTTGTGGCAAGTTCCATTTTTGAAAACAAAATGAACCATCAGTTAGAAGACGGTGATTTTGCGGTGCTTTATAGAACCAATGCCCAAAGCCGCGCCATTGAGGACGCACTAAGGAAAAAAGATATTCCATATCGGATTTATGGCGGACTAAGTTTTTACCAACGAAGGGAAATAAAAGATGTGTTGGCCTATTTGCGACTGGTGTTGAATCCAAAGGACGAGGAAGCCTTAAAACGTGTCATCAACTATCCCGCAAGGGGAATAGGTGAAACAACTATGGAACGATTGATAGTTGCCGCAAACCAATACAACCGCTCTATTTTTGAGGTGATGAAAAACATCGAAAAAGTAAACCTGAACATCAACTCCAGGACCAAAAGCAAGCTACAGGATTTTGTAACCATGATCGAAAGTTTTCAAGTGGTGAACCAAACTTATGATGCCTTCCAGATTACCGAGCACGTTACCAAAAAAACAGGATTATTTCAGGAATTGAAAAAAGATGGAACTCCAGAAGGAATTGCTCGCATCGAAAATATTGAGGAATTGTTGAATGGGATGCGTGATTTTGTGGAAGGGCAAAAAGAATTGTCCGATGCCAGCGGTTCGCTTGAAGAGTTTATGGAAGACGTAGCCTTGGCCACCGATTTGGACACTGATAAAGGTGATAGCAATCACGTTGCATTAATGACCGTTCATCTCGCAAAAGGATTGGAATTCCCTTATGTGTATATTGTTGGGATGGAAGAAGATCTTTTTCCGAGTGCAATGAATCTGAACAGCAGAAGTGAATTGGAGGAAGAACGGCGTTTGTTCTATGTTGCCTTGACACGGGCGGAGAAACAGGCTTACATCACCTATACCCAATCCCGTTATCGTTGGGGAAAATTGATCGACGCGGAGCCCAGTCGTTTTATTGAGGAAATAGATCCGAATTATCTGGAATATTTGACTCCTATTGATGAAAACCGATACAAGCCTTTGTTGGACGTCGATATTTTTGATGATGTGGACCACAGCAAACTTAGGTTAAAAAAACCTGTGGCCGGAAGCCCACCAAAAGGTCCTACAGAGGAACAACTACGAAAGTTGAGGAAATTGCGGCCATTGTCAAGTGATGCCCCAAAGGATTTTAATGCTAAAGACGCCAATCTACAAGTGGGTACTATAGTTTCCCATGTGCGGTTTGGGAAAGGGAAAATCCTCAAAATAGAAGGGGTAGGGGCCGACACAAAAGCGGAAATTGATTTTGAGAATGGAGGTTTAAAAAAATTGCTGCTTCGGTTTGCAAAATTGAAAGTCGTTGAATAAAATAGCGCAGACAAAACAAAAACCCAGGCAATCTTAAGAGAATAAAATATTTTGGACATTGGAACAATTAAACTTATATTTATTTCAAATTTCAATTTATGGCAAAATTCATTAAGATTTATGAGGAAAATCCGAATCCAAAGGAAATTAAACGGGTCGTAAAAATCCTGCGCGACGGTGGAGTCATCATTTTTCCGAGTGATACGGTTTATGCATTGGGTTGTGATATCAACAACCACAAGGCAATGGAGCGGGTGGCAAAATTGCGGGGCATTAAACTCGAAAAAGCTAACTTCTCCTTTATATGTGAGGATTTGAGTAATCTCAGCGACTATGTAAAGCAAATTACTACTCCCACCTTCAAAATACTTAAACGGAATCTGCCAGGGCCATATACGTTTATACTTCCCGGCAACAATAATCTGCCTTCGGTTTTTAAGAAGAAAAAAGAGGTGGGGATTCGGGTGCCCGACAATGCCATTGCCCGCTCAATTGTTCGCGAATTGGGGAATCCGATAATTTCAACCTCCATTAGGGACGAGGATGAGGTAATAGAATATACAACTGATCCTGAACTTATTCTTGAAAAATGGGACAAATTGGTTGATGCGGTAATCGATGGAGGATTCGGCGGAAACGTGGCTTCTACCGTAATAGACCTCACAGGAAATGAGCCTGTAGTTGTAAGGGAAGGAAAAGGAAATTTGGAGCTTTAACGGAGTGGTATGAACAAGAATTACAAAACTTTATTTCTGAAGCAATTTTTTTAATCCTCGATAGATATTCTTTTCCAGAATGTCCATTTCGCCGTCGGACAAAAATAAACTCTTGATGCTCTGAAAAATTTCATCCAATTCTTCCTGTGAATATTCGAACCTGGCTATGGTAGAATTTATTTTTTGAATTCGCTGATAATCATTGTCCTCTTCAAATTCTTTATGAATTTTCTGGTATTCGTTGAGCCCAACTTTGGATTTTATAAGTTCCTTTTCTTCAGCGGTAATCACAAAATCTGCGTAGGCACAATACAATAACATGTAAGCCTTAAGTTCCATTTGGGTCCAATTGGTTGCAAAATCATCCATTTATCACGTATTTTAAAAGTGTCATTTAAGCTTAGACCAAGATACCAAAAGCAATACAAATACAGACTTTATTTAAATTGAAAAACCCGACTTTAAAAAGCCGGGTTTTATTTTGGGTTTTAAATTTCACAGCGCGCTGTTTCATCCATTATTTTTTACCCCTGAGATTCCAGGTTTTTCATTTCCTTTTCTATCATATCGTAGAACTGGTCTATCTTTGGAAGAACAAGTATTCTGGTCCGTCGGTTTTTTGCCCTGTTTTCTGCTGTTGTATTAGGGACCAAGGGATCAAACTCTCCACGACCAGCAGCAACCAATCTATCTGGACTAACACCCAGGTCATTCAATGCTCTTACAATGGAAGTAGCTCTTTTAACGCTCAAATCCCAGTTGTCCTGTAAAACTCCTCCACGGTTATAGGGAACATTGTCCGTATGACCTTCCACCATTGCTTCAAAATTAGGCTTGCCATTGATTACTGTGGCAACTTTTCCCAGAATCTCATTTGCGCGAGCCGTGATCTGATAGCTTCCGGTTTGGAAAAGAACCTTGTCAGAAAGCGAAATATAAACAACTCCTTTTTCGACATTGATTTCAATGTCCGGATCGTTTATCCCAACTTCTCTTTTTAAACTGGTGACCAAAGCAAGGGTTACACTGTCTTTCTTATTAAGTGCATCTTGCAAACGTGTAATCTTAAGGTCTTTTTCCTTTAGGCTCTCAAGCGATTTTTCAAGATTTGTTGCCCCCTTGGAGGTTAACATGGTTAAATCTTTGGAGCTCTGGATCAAGTCTTCATTGGTCTTTCTTAAATCGGCCAAACGTTCTTCAAGGGATTGGGCTCTCACTGTAGCTGCGGTTCTTTCAGTAAGGCAGTCGTTTAGTTTGACCGTGCAAGTATTAAGCAAATCTTGGGTTTTCTTGTGTTTGGCTTCAAGTTCTGTATATTTCTTTTTTGAAACGCAGGAAGTGAAAGCAACACTTGAGCATACTAATAAAATCAATAACTTTTTCATAATTTGTTATGTGTTTGTTGGGTTGTGGGTTCAATCATTTCGTCCCAAAATTATTAATTTAGGAGCCATGTCGAAAGTGATTAACAATAATTTAGGTATTCCCTTTAAAGACGGTCGAAAACTTTCTTTTTATTTATAAAAAATTGAAATACAATAGATTTTATGTAAAAATAGTTGTTTTTACGAGCCCATTTTCTTCTTTTTTTGTTGAATTTACGGAGCGATCCATAAAAACTGAAATGGGCTCTGACCACGGCAATCACGTGACTTGGTCTTCCTTCTGTTAGAAACATTATTCCGGCCAATCCATCCAAGAGCAATCGTAAAAAAATAATGGGAAAAACACGCAAACCTCCTACATTTTTAAACAAATTCAACAGTGAATTTCGAAAATTGTAAAAGGTTTTCCCAGGATTTGCAGAAGATAGGGTAGCGCCGCCGAGATGAAAAACTTTGGAACCACCTATAAACAATACCTTTCCACCCCAATTGTTCAGTCGCCAACAAAGATCAATTTCCTCTTGGTGTGCAAAGTAATCCTCATCAAACCCACCAACTTGCCAGAACGAATCGGCACGTACAAATAGGCAAGCACCAGATGCCCAAAATATTTGGGAGGTTCCATTATATTGGCCAATATCTTTTTCCACGTTGTCAAAAATCCTTCCCCGACAGAATGGATAGCCAAATTTGTCAATAAACCCGCCCGCCGCTCCAGCATATTCAAAATATTCTCGATTTTTATAATCCAAAATTTTCGGTTGTGCAGCTACGGTGTCAAAATTCCTCTCAAACTCTGCGCATATTGGTTCTATCCAATTTTCAGTCACTTCCACATCATTGTTCAGCAGGACAAAAATATCTTCCGATACGTGTTTTAAAGCATCGTTATATCCTTTTGCATAACCGCCATTCTCTACATTTCGGATAATGGTTACCGTGGGGAAATTTTCGGAAATAAAAGTTACCGAAGCATCTGTGGAAGCATTGTCGGCCACATAAACAGTGGCTCCCTTGGAGAATTTCACAACCGAGGGCAAAAACCTTTCAAGCAATTCCCTTCCGTTCCAGTTTAAGATTACCACAGCTATATCCACAATTGTAAAAATAGATTATGTTTAGGTTATTGTTTTTGTATAATCGGGGATTTCTTTTAGAAAAACATAGCGTTCGTTTTCAAAATCCATCTGACAAAAATAATGGGACAGCCCATTTGTGACCATCAAATATTGGGATTTTAAAGTTAGATTATAACGTGCAATTTGATCAAAAGTAAGCTGGGTGATCGGAATAATGGGCGCTTTGCATTCCACAATCAGGAAAATACTGCCATCATTTCTGAAAACAACAATGTCATATCTTTTGATGGAGTCGTTTAGTTTAAGCTGCTTTTCAACATTTATAAGAGATTTGGGAAATTTTTTTTCTTTTAGAAGAAATTGGACAGTGTTCAAACGCACCCATTCCTCGGGCGTGAGAACGACAAACTTTTTTCGGATTTCGTCCAGTACCATCGTTCTGTTTTCACTATTTTTGAAACGAAACGAATATTCAGGAAAGTTCAGTTTTTGCATTGCGCAAAGATTCAAAATAAATTGTATACAATAGAACACTTCATTTAAAAACCCAAAATCTAAAAATTCGAGATTAATCAATGCCACTAGACAAAGTCAAATCCATCATCAATGATCTTAAAAACGGAAAGACCAAGCCCATATATTTTTTAATGGGAGAGGAACCCTATTATATTGATGGGATTTCGAAATATATTGAGCAGCATATCTTGACAGAAGATGAGAAGGGCTTTAACCAAACGGTGCTATACGGACGAGATGTTTCAATAGAGGATATTGTGGGCAACGCCAAGCGGTATCCTATGATGGCGGAGAAACAGGTGGTGATTGTTAAGGAAGCACAGGATTTATCGAGAACGATCGAGAATTTATTGAGCTATGCCGAAAATCCCCAGCCCACAACGGTTTTGGTAATATGCTACAAATACAAAACCTTGGACAAGCGAAAAAAACTTGCAAAGGCCATAGCAAAAACCGGGATTCTCTTTGAAAGCAAAAAACTTTATGACAACCAAGTTCCCGATTGGATAAAACGTGTTTTGGCGGTAAAAGGCTACACTATCACTCCAAAAGCGGCCCAAATGCTAGTAGAATTCTTAGGCAGTGATTTGAGTAAAGTAAACAATGAACTTGAGAAACTACAGCTTATCCTAAAACCGGGAGAACAGATCACCCCGCAATTGATCGAGGAAAATATAGGGATCAGTAAGGATTTCAACAATTTTGAACTTCAGAATGCAATAGGGGAGCGCAATATGAAAAAAGCCTTTGCCATTGTGCAATATTTTTCGCAAAACCCAAGAAATCATCCTTTGGTCGTAACTGTTGGCATGTTGTATGGTTTTTTCGCAAAACTTCTGAAATATCACGCCTTGTCCGATAAGCGCGAGGCTGCAAAGGCACTCGGGGTCCATCCTTTTTTTATCAAAGACTATCAAACCGCTGCCAGAAATTTTCCGATGAAAAAAGTCAGCGCAGCCATTGCCGCCATTCGGGAAGTGGATATGAAAAGTAAAGGTGTGGGTGCCGCTAACCTGTCTGAAGGTGATCTTCTCAAGGAATTATTGGTTTCAATTTTTAATCGATGAAACCGGCATAGCCAAATTTTCTAACGAATAATTGGTTTCCTCCCTCACTTGGGATCGCCCAATATCGAAAATATTTGAAACTTCAGACACCTATTTTTTGTCAACTGAATATTTCCCCGGGCCCAGAAGCGCGATGGCGGTAAAAGCGATCAAATAAAGAATGGACATTTCCTTTACACCGAAAGGATCGTTTGCATGAACGATAACAGCTGCAACGGCCATCGTAATGATTACAGGTATTGCTGCCAATCGAGTTTTAAACCCAATTATTATCAGTAGAGGGAAAACCACCTCAGAAATACACGCCAAAATTAAGGAAGGTGCTTCTCCAATTCCGAGAGGGTTGCCAAAAGTAAAATCTCCCGCAATTATTTTCTGAAGTTTTGGGATTCCGTGAGTTATGATCATTACACTAAAACCGACCCGTAATAATAGGAGTCCAAATTGTGATAGGGAGCTGTTCATTGTTGCTGTTTTTTTATCTGTGTCGAAAATAATCATTTTTTTCATTATAAATGAAACACGTTTCAATTTTTCAATTTGTTTCTAAAACAATGCGAGTTCCTACATAGAGGATATTTAATTTTAACTTAACAAAGGCTTAATCGAATTGCTGTTTGCGCTGCTTACTTTGGTCGAAATTTAAAACATAGAATAATGAAACAAATTACACTTTTTTCCTTTTTAATGTTCAGCGTGTTTTCTTATGCGCAACAGGTTTTGATAACGGGTTATATGGATTCACCTTGTAGTGGAGCAAATGGACGGGTTCTCGAGATCTACGTGGATGGTTCAACAAATCTTACTGGTTGGGCAGTCCAACGCCAATCCAATGGAAATGGATTTACCACAAATATAGATTTGTCTTCCTTTGGAACAATCACTGATTCGTTTATTTATATCACCAACGATGAAACCGTATTCACTTCGGAATTTGGGATTACAACAAACATTCTTGAAAACGCCAACATCAACTCTAATGGTGATGATGCTTTTCAGATAATAGACAGTAGTTCCGTTGTTATAGATCGTTTTGGGGAAGATGGGATTGATGGCACCGGAACTGCATGGGAGCATGAGGATTCGTATTATTTAAGAAATAATTTTTCAAACGCAAATGCCGGTGTTTTCAATCCTTCAAACTGGACTTTTGGCGCATTGCAGAGTTTGGATGGACAAGGTCTTTGCAACAGTTCCACTGCCTTGAGCACACTTGTTGCTCTGGGAAGCTTTCA